>SLPP01000124.1 GCA_007131945.1 Paracoccaceae bacterium
CCCAGCGCGCGGGCGGCGTTCAGCGTGACGCCGCGCAGCGCCTCCTCCGGCGTCAGGCGGAAGAGCGTGCAGGCCATGTTCATGGAGAGCAGCAGCGAGGTCAGCGGCGAGGAGCCGGGATTGCAGTCGGTGGCCAGCGCCATCGGCACGCCATGGGCGCGGAAGGCGTCGATGGGCGGCAGTTTCGTCTCGCGGATGAAGTAGAAGGCGCCGGGCAGGAGCACGGCGACGGTACCGGCGGCGGCCATGGCGCGGGCGTCGTCCTCGGTGGCGTATTCGAGATGGTCGGCGGAAAGCGCCCCGAAGCGGGCCGCGAGCGCGGTGCCGCCCTGATGCGAGAGCTGCTCGGCATGGAGCTTCACCGGCAGGCCGAGCGCGCGCGCCTCGGCGAAGACGCGCGCGATTTGCGCGGGGGTGAAGGCGATGTTCTCGCAGAAGCCGTCGACGGCGTCGGCGAGGCCCTCGGCATTGGCGGCGCGCAGCGCCGGCAGGCAGACCTCGTCGAGATAGGCGTCGGGGCGGCCCCTGTACTCGGCGGGCAGCGCATGGGCGCCGAGGAAGGAGGTGCGCACGCGCACCGGGCGTTCGTCTTCCAGCCGGCGGGCGGTGCGCAGCATCCTGAGTTCGGTCTCGACATCGAGGCCGTAGCCCGACTTCACCTCGACCGTCGTCACGCCCTCGGCCAGGAGCGCGTCGAGACGCGGCAGCGCCTGGGCGAGAAGCTCGTCCTCGCCCGCGGCGCGGGTCGCGGTCACGGTCGAGACGATGCCGCCGCCGGCGCGGGCGATCTCCTCGTAGCTCGCGCCCTCGAGCCGCATCTCGAACTCGGCGGCGCGGTGGCCGCCGTGGACGAGATGGGTGTGGCAGTCGATGAAGGCGGGGGTGACGAGGCGGCCTTCGAGATCGGTGCGCGCGGCCGCGCGATGCTCGGCGGGCAGATCGGCCTCGGCCCCGACCCAGCGCAGCCGCGCGCCGTCGATCACCAGCGCCGCGCGGCCCTCGACCGGCGCCTCCGCCCCGGCCAGCCGCGCATTCACCAATATCCGGATCTGCGATTGCACTTGATTCCCCCCTCGGCTTGGCTCATTATGTCTATACTTATTCTCGAGTCAATGGGGGATTCGATGCCGACGATCTGGGCCGAACAGGCGCTGCTGACAGACGGATGGGCGCAGGACGTGACGCTGGAAATCGACGGCGACCGGATCGGCCGGATCGAGACGGGCACCCTGCCCCGGCCCGGCGCGCAGCGCGTCGGCGCGCTTCTGCCGGCGCCGGCGAACCTGCACAGCCACGCCTTCCAGCGCGCCATGGCCGGGCTGACCGAGTCCCGCGGCCCCGACCCGCGCGATTCGTTCTGGACGTGGCGGCAGTTGATGTTCCGCTTCCTCGACCGGCTGACGCCCGAGGATGTGCAGGCGATCGCCGCCTTCGTGCAGATGGAGATGCTGGAGGCGGGCTATGCCTGCAATGTCGAGTTCCACTACCTGCACCACGCGCCGGGCGGCGTGCCCTATGACCGGCTGGGCGAGATGTCCGGACGGATCGTGGCGGCGGCACAGGCGACGGGGATCGGGCTGACGCTGCTGCCGGTGCTCTACCAGTACGGCGGCTGCGACCGGCGGAAGCTGGGCCCCGGCCAGATCCGCTTCGGCAACGACCCCGAGCGATTCGTCGCCCTCGTCGAGCAGGCGCAGGCGGCGCTCGCTGCCCTGCCCGCCGATACGCGGCTCGGCATCGCGCCGCACAGCCTGCGCGCGGTCTCGCCCGAGGGGCTGGCTTCCTGCCTGGACCTGCGCCCCGGGGCGCCGCTGCACATGCACCTGGCGGAGCAGGTCGCCGAGGTCGAGGAGGTTCAGGCCGCCTACGGGATGCGTCCGACCGAATGGCTGCTCGCCAATGCGCCGGTCGACCGGCACTGGTGCCTCATCCACTGCACGCAGATGGAGCGGCACGAGACGCTGGCGCTGGCCGCGACCGGGGCGGTGGCGGGCCTCTGCCCGATCACCGAATCGAGCCTCGGCGACGGCATCTTCGATGGCGTCGCCTGGACCGGCGCGGGCGGCGCCTTCGGCGTCGGCTCGGACAGCAACATCCGCATCGCGCTTTCCGAGGAGTTGCGCACGCTCGACCATTCGCAGCGGCTGCGGGACCGCTCGCGCGCGGCGCTGGCGACGCCCGAACGCTCGACCGGGCGGGTGCTTCTGGAAGGGGCCGCGCGCGGCGGGGCGCAGGCGGCGGGGCGCGACGCGGGGGCGCTGGCCGAGGGGCGGCTCGCCGACCTGCTGGCGCTGGACTGCACGCGGATCGACCTGGAGGGGCTGGCCGGCGACAGGCTGCTCGACGCATGGATCTTCGCCGGCGACGACCGCGCGGTGAGCGAGGTCTGGGCGGCGGGCCGGCACCTGGTCAGCGCCGGCCGGCACCGCGATCACGACGCGATCGCAGGCGACTACCGCGCCACGCTGAAGCGGCTGCGAGAGCTGTGATGGAGCGCCCCGGGACCTGGCAGGCGATCCGCGCCGAGGCGCTGCGGCGGATGCGCGCCGGCGACTGGCCGCCCGGCGAACGGATCCCCGACGAGGCGGAACTGGCGGCCGAGTTCGGCTGCGCCCGCGCCACCGTCAACCGGGCGCTGCGCGACCTGGCCGAGGCCGGGCTCCTGGAGCGCAAGCGCAAGGGCGGCACGCGGGTGCCGCTGACGCCGGTGCGCAAGGCCACCTTCGAGATCGCCATCATCCGGCGGGATGTCGAGGGCCGCGGCCAGCGCCACGGCTACCGGCTGATCGAGGACGCATTGCGGCCGCCGCCGGAGGCGGTTCGTACCGCGCTCGGCTGGGAGGGTGGCGCGATGCGCCATGTCACCGCCCTGCACCTGGCCGACGACCGCCCCTTCGTGCTGGAGGATCGCTGGCTGAACCCCGCGCTCGTCCCCGCCGACCGGGTCCGGTTCGAGACGGTCAGCGCCAACGAGTGGCTGGTGCGCAACATCCCCTATTCGAGCGGCGACATCGGCTTTCTCGCCCGCCCCGCCGACGCGTCGGCCGCGCGCTGGCTGGGCTGCGACGCGGGCGCGGCGCTCCTCGCCATCGAGCGCACCACCCGCAGCGAGGCGGGGCCGATCACCTTCGTGCGGCTGAGCTACGCGCCGGGTCACCGGATGGAGGCGATGCTCTGAGCCTCAGGAGCCCATCGGCGTCCAGGGCCAGGGCTTGATGTCGCTCGCCGCCGACTGGAAGCGCGCGGCCTTGGCGACCCAGGCGCCGACCATGCAGCCGAAATCGGCCAGTTCCTCGTTCGGCCTGCCCTTGCTGGTCAGCATGATGATGATCTGCAGCACGGCGATCACGAACAGGATCGTCTGCGCCACGCTGATCATCGCCGCGATCACCAGGATCCACAGGATGCGCGGCCAGACCTCGCGCGGCATCGGGTCGTCGTCGCGCGTGGCTTCGGGTCGTTCCTCGTCGCTTCGGCTCATGCCGGCCTCCCTGTCGGTTGCCGCCCCAGACTGCGCGCGCCGGGCGCGCCTGGCAAGTCGTCAGGCGGGATCGAAGGCGATGGCGCGGCGCAGGAAGGTGGTCGCGCGATGGCCGGTGGCGATCGGATCGCCGGTGGTCAGGAAGCGGGTCTTCTTGCCCGTGCCCAGCATGTCGGGATGGCGGCGCAGGTAGTCCTCGAGGCTCGCGGCGACGATCTCGGGCTGCGAAAAGACCTTGACCTCGGGGCCGAGGGCGGCGCGGAAGACGGGCTCCAGCAGCGGGTAATGCGTGCAGCCGAGGACCGCCGCCTCGGGCCGCGGCATGCGGCGCTTGAGCGCGGCGACATGGGAATGCACCAGCGCCTCGGCGAGCAGCATGTCGCCCTCCTCGATCGCGTCGACGACGCCGCCGCAGGGCTGCGCCTCGACATCGACGCCGATGGCGCGGAAGGCGAGCTCGCGCTGGAAGGCGCGGCTCTGCACCGTGGCCGGCGTGGCGAAGAGCGCAACATGCTTCACCGCCACCTCGCGCGGGGGCGAGTTGTCGCCCCATTGCCGTTCGGTCAGCGCCTCGATCAGCGGCACGAAGACGCCGAGGACGCGCTTGTCGGCCGGTACCCAGCTCTCCTGCATGCGCCTCAGCGCGGCGGCCGAGGCGGTGTTGCAGGCGAGGATGAC
>SLPP01000100.1 GCA_007131945.1 Paracoccaceae bacterium
CAGACCAGTGCCGTCCCAGTAGAGCAGCTTCAATCTATCCAAGCGCTTCGCGCGGAACACGAACACCGTCCCGGTGAACGGGTCCTTGTGCAGCACCGACTGGACCAGCGCGGCGAGGCCGTCATGGCCTTTGCGGAAATCCACCGGCTGCGTCGCAACCAGAATGCGCACCCGGTTCGACGGGAAGATCATGCGCCACCACCAAGGGCGCGCACGATCTCCGCAATCCGGGAAGCGGGCGTGGTGCCATCAAGACGGACAGCCACCGACCCGACCATGATCTCGACCGCCGAGGGCGCCGGCTTCACATCTTCCGCCGGCGGCGCGCCCTCGACATCGAACACCACCAGCGGGGCGAACTCCGCCTCACCCTCCGGCGCCGGCAGGACGAGATCCCCGTCCTTGGCCATCCGCCGCCAGGCCGAGAGCTGGTTGGGCCGCAGATCATACCGGCGCGCCACGTCATTCACCGTCGCCCCGGGCAGTAGCGTCTCCGCCACGATCCGCGCCTTTACACGATCCGGCCACCGACGGTTCCCGGTCTGTGAGACCTCAACACCCAAACGCGTGAGAAACTCGTTCGTAGTCTCCATGGAGAAACTCACCTCCTGTTATCCAACAGGGCCTGAGTCTCAAATCATCCGGATCAGAAACAGGTGGGCGCCAAACGACGCTTACGCGGATGGTCACGGCACCTTCGATATCATGCGGCGGGCACGCGACTCACGTTCGCGCACAAGTTGTCGCTGCTCATCGCGATCACCGCCATTGCCATCGCCCTGCAGTGCCACGCGGCAGCAATGCTGCTCGGCACGAAATACCCCATGCGAAAGGCGCACGGATACTGCTCGAAGTCCTGGTTCCGAACCGGGCGCGACGAAGTCCGAAGAGGCTCGCGGGGAACGCCCGACGCACCGATCATCAGCCCCGGCTTCGCGATTCCGAGGCGCCTGAGATCGGGAGTCGTGTAGTGTGGCCGTCTGGGGAGGGCGGCAACCATCCCTTCTTGGGCTCAGCCGTCACCGAAGACGCGGGCGAAGATCGTGTCGATGTGCTTGGTGTGATAGTCGAGGTCGAACTTCGCCTCGATGGCTTCGGCGGAAAGCGCGGCGCGCACTTCCGGGTCGGCGAGGAGTTCGCACTTGAAGTCCTTGCCTTCCTCCCAGACCTTCATCGCGTTGCGCTGCACCAGCCGGTAGGCATCCTCGCGGGTTATGCCGGCTTGTGTGAGCGCAAGGAGAACGCGCTGGCTCATCACGAGACCGCGGAACCTGTTCATGTTCGCAAGCATGTTCTCGGGATAGATCACCAGTTTCTCGATTACGCCCGCGAGCCGGTGCAGCGCGAAATCTAGCGTCACCGTGGCGTCCGGGCCGATCATCCGCTCGACCGAGGAATGGCTGATGTCCCGCTCATGCCAGAGCGCGACGTTTTCCAGCGCTGGGGTCACCATGCCGCGCACCAGACGCGCCAGACCCGTCAGGTTCTCGGTCAGCACCGGGTTGCGCTTGTGCGGCATCGCAGACGATCCCTTCTGGCCGGCCGAGAAGAACTCCTCGCCCTCGAGGACCTCGGTGCGCTGCATGTGGCGGATCTCCACGGCGATGTTCTCAATCGAAGAGGCGATCACGCCGAGCGTGGCGAAGAACATTGCATGGCGGTCGCGGGGGATTATCTGGGTCGAGATCGGCTCGGGTTCGAGCCCCATCCTGGCGCAGACATGGGCCTCGACTGCCGGGTCTATGTTGGCGAAGGTGCCGACCGCGCCCGAGATCGCGCCGGTGCGCACCTCTTCTCGCGCGGCTTCCAGGCGGCGGCAATTGCGGGACATCTCGGCGTAGAAACGGGCGAAGGTCAGGCCCATCGTGGTCGGCTCGGCGTGGATCCCGTGGCTGCGGCCGATCCGGACGGTGTCCTTGTGTTCGAAGGCGCGGGCCCTGAGAGCCGCCAGAACGCGGTCGAGGCCGGCGAGCAGCAGATCGGAGGCGCGGACAAGCTGGATGTTCAGCGTCGTGTCGAGCAAGTCCGACGAAGTCATTCCCTGATGGACGAAGCGCGCTTCTTCCTGGCCCACGATCTCGGCCAGGTGGGTCAGGAAAGCGATCACGTCATGCTTGGTCACGGCCTCGATCTCGTCGATGCGAGCGGTATCGAACCCGACGTCCCTGGCTTTCCAGACTGCCTCGGCATTCTCGCGCGGGATCACGCCGAGGTCGGCCATCGCGTCGCAGGCATGGGCCTCGATCTCGAACCAGATGCGGAACTTCGTCTCGGGCGACCAGATGGCGACCATCTCGGGTCGGGAATAGCGCGGGATCATCGCGGTCCTCTCGGGCTGGGATGGCGGCGTGATAGACTGGCGGGGCAGGGGCCGCAAGCGCCGCGCCGCTGGCGCGCGATTGCCCGGATTCGCTCGCGAGGGCCCGACAGCGCGCTTCGGGACCGAAACCGCCGACGGTCCGCTGGCGGACCATATCATATGTTATTGTAATACCGATATAAAAATGGAAAATTAACCGGAATGAAAGCTTTGTGCCGGTCCCGCGCAATGCATGGACTTCGACCGTCGCGCGACGATTTTCAGCCGCTGACGGGCTCGGCCAGCGCCCGGGCGATGGCGGCGCCGAGGCGGGCGTTGTTCTTCACCAGCGCGATGTTCGCGGTAAGCGAGCGGCCCTCGGTCAGATCGAAGATGCGCGACAGCAGGAAGGGGGTGACCGCCTTGGCGGCGATGCCCTGCGTCTGCGTCTCGGTGAGCGCCGCCTCGATCGCGGGAACGATCTCGGTGCGTGGGATTTCGTCGGCTTCGGGGATCGGGTTGGCGACGAGCTGGCCGCCGGACAGCCCCAGCGCGGCGCGTAAGTGGTGCGCGGCAGCGATGGCGCCGGCACTGTCCATCCGCAGGGGCGCGGCCAGCCCCGAGTCGCGCGACCAGAAGGCCGGGAAGGCGTCCTGCCCGAAGGCGATGACCGGAACGCCCAGCGTTTCCAGCACTTCGAGCGTCTTCGGCAGGTCGAGGATCGCCTTGGCACCGGCCGCGACAACCGTGACCGGCGTGCGCGCGAGTTCCTGCAGGTCGGCCGAGATGTCGAAGCTCGCCTCGGCACCGCGATGCACGCCGCCGATACCGCCGGTCGCGAAGACGGCGATCCCGGCCAGATGCGCGCAGATCATCGTCGCGGCGACGGTCGTCGCCCCGGTCCGCCCGCTGGCGAGGCACGCCGCCAGATCGGCGCGGCTGAGCTTCATGACGTCCCGCGCCTGGCCGAGGGCTTCGAGTTCCGCCGCGGAGAGGCCGACGCGGATGCGCCCGTCGATCACCGCGATGGTCGCCGGCACCGCGCCGCCCGCGCGGGCCTCGGCCTCGACGGCGCGGGCGGTCTCGACGTTGCGCGGCCAGGGCATGCCGTGGGTGATGATCGTCGATTCGAGCGCCACGAGCGGCTTCCGGTCTTCCAAAGCGGCGGCAACTTCTTCTGACAAGGCTATGAAATCGTTCATTCAGGCGATCTCTCCGGCGACATGCGCGGCGGCGGCGTCCTGCGCCTGCGCCAGGGCCGCGACCCGGTCCGCGCCGCGCATCTCGGCAACGATATGCGCCGCCATGAAGGCGTCGCCGGCGCCGGTGACATGCGCCACCTGCACCTCGCGCGCGGGATGGGTGATTGTCGGCGCGCCGGCGCGGGCATCGGTGGCGTCGCGCGCCCCGTCGGTGACCAGCGCCCGCGCCGCGCCGCGCGCGACCAGCGCCTCGGCCGCGGCGCTGCTGCTCTCGAAATGCGCCCGGCAGAGGATGCCGGCTTCCTCGAGATTGACGTGCAGTGTGGCGCGGGCGTGGCGCAGGAAGGGCAGCAGGCGCTCGGCCTTGCCGGGGCTGGCGGGCGCGACGCGGAGATCGGAGGCGGCGAAGAGGGGAGAGGCGGCGATCCGGTCGAGAAGCGCCACGGTCAGGTTGCCGTCGAGCGCCACCGGCCCCGGCCAGGGCGTGGCCCCGGAACCCAAGCGTCCGTCAGCGAGCGGCGCCAGGATCTTGTCGTCCGCGGCTTCCAGCGAATGGGCGTCGGCGATCGCCGCGATCAGCCCGTTGGCGCCCTCGATCGCCATGTAGCGGTCGGTGGGCAGATCGTCGGAGC
>SLPP01000199.1 GCA_007131945.1 Paracoccaceae bacterium
CGGTCGGGGCGCGCCTGCAAGAGGTCGTTGACCACGTGGCGCGGCGCCGAGAGGTTGTTCGCGACGTTGCGGATGGCGCGGCGCAGGGGGCTTGGCGGCGGCGGCCCCTCGACGGGTTCGGCCGCGCCGGGCAGGACCGCCCGGTCGAAGGCCAGGTTGGCGTCGAACCAGGCCCGGTTCGTGCTTTCGAACGGGTCGTGGATCTCGACCCCGGACGGGCGCGGATGGCAGCCGGCGGCCAGCGTCACGGCGGCCAGCAGCGGCAGCAGCAGACGAAGGCGGAACGATCGGGCCAAGGACACACCCCACGGGAACGGCGGAGGCTCAACTATAGGCGGAGGAGGGTTAATGACAACCAACCGCCCGGCGCATATCGGGGGTTTTCGCGCGGGCGCGGCTGTGGTTACCTCGCCGCCGAGATCCGTTTGAGAGGACGCTGCCATGACCCATCCGATCGACGCCCGCCTCGCCGAACTGGGGCTGAGCTTGCCGGACGCGCCGGCGCCTGCGGCGAATTACGTCCCGCATGTCGCCGCCGGGGGCGTGCTCTATGTCTCGGGCCAGATCAGCCAGGGACCCGGCGGGCTGATCAAGGGCAAGCTGGGCGAATCGATGAGCACCGAACAGGGGGCCGAGGCCGCGCGGACCTGCGCGCTGGCGCTGCTGGCGCAGGCGAAGGCGGCCTGCGGCGGCGATTTCGCCCGCCTCAAGCGCGTCGTCAAGCTGACCGGTTTCGTCAACTGCACGCCCGACTTCACCGAACAGCCGAAGGTCATCAACGGCGCCTCGGACCTGCTGGTCGAGATCATGGGCGAGGCGGGGCGGCACGCGCGCTCGGCGGTGGGCACGGTCTCGCTGCCGCTCGGCGTCGCGGTCGAGATCGAGGCGATCTTCGAACTCGCCTGATGCAGCGCCCCGACCTGCCCGCCGGCTTCCTGCGCATCCCGCTCGCCCATCGCGCGCTGCACGGCCCCGGCCGGCCCGAGAACTCGGCCGCCGCCATCCGCGCCGCGCTCGCGGCCGGCTACGGGATCGAGATCGACCTGCAGGGCTCGGCCGACGGGCAGGCGATGGTCTTCCACGATGCCACGCTCGACCGGATGACGGCTGCGAGCGGGCCGGTGCGGGCGCGCACTGCTGCCGAACTGGACCGGATCGCGCTGAAGGGCGGCGACGGCGCGGGCATCCCGACGCTGACCGCGGTGCTGGCGCTGGTCGCCGGCCGCGTGCCGCTGCTGATCGAGATCAAGGACCAGTCGGGCCGCATGGGACCGGTCGACGAGGTTCTGGAACGGGCGACGGCGGCGGCGCTGGCCGATTACGAGGGGCCGGTCGCGGTGATGTCCTTCAACCCGCATTCGGTCGCCGCCATGGCCCGGCACGCGCCAGCGGTCGCGCGCGGCCTGACCACCTATGCCTTCCCGCCTAAGGATGTCCCGGAAGCGGCCAGCGATCCCGGGATCGAGGCCGGACGCCGCGCGCTCGCCGCCATCGAGGCTTTCGACCGCGTCGGGGCGAGCTTCATTTCGCACGACCATCGCGACCTCGACCGCTCGCGGGTGGCGGAACTCAAGGCGCGCGGCGTGCCGGTGCTGACCTGGACGATCCGCTCGCCTGAGGAGGAGGCGCAGGCCCGCCGGATCGCCGACAACGTCACCTTCGAGCACTACCTGCCGCCGCTGCCGGGATCCGTGCGCGGCGCGCCGGCCGGGGCGAAGGCCTTATCCCGGCGACCCGCCGTCGAGATGCGGAACTGAAATCTTTTCGCGACGGGAATCCGGGCTCCGGTTGCGCTTCTCGGCCCGGTTCAAAGGTTTCGTTGTGGTTAACGCCGCCGATTTTTCGCCTGATTGCAAGGCGTTGGCGAAGTGCTCGCATGCGAGCACCCCGCCGCGCGGCGCGGCGCCGGGCTCCTTGCACCGGCCGGCGCAGATTCCCGTCGGCGGGGCCCGACCTCTCGCGCCGGGCCTTGACATGCGCCGCTTCCCGCCCAGCTTTTCGCTCAGACCGGATGAGGCCCGCGTGCAGATCAGCAGCATCGACAGCCTGGACGCCATTCGCGCGGCGGAATGGGACGCGCTCGCGCCGCGGGCGGGCGGCCGGCCGGTCGATCCCTTCACCACCCACCGCTTCCTGCGCGCGCTCGAGACCTCGGGCTCGGTCGGACAACGCAGCGGCTGGCAGCCCCTGCACCTGGTCGCGCGCGACGCGGCGGGCCGGCTGGTCGGCGCCGCGCCCTTCTACGCCAAGACCCACAGCCAGGGCGAATACATCTTCGACCACGCCTTCGCCGATGCCTGGACGCGCGCCGGCGGCCGCTACTATCCCAAGCTGCAATCCGCCGTGCCCTTCACCCCGGCGACCGGCCGCCGTTTCCTCGGCGCCGAGGAGGCGCGCGCGCCCCTGATGCAGGCCATGCAGCGCGTCGCGGCGCAGAACGGGCTGTCCTCGGCGCATGTCACCTTCTGCACCGAGTCCGAGGCCCGCGCCGGCGCCGAGGCCGGCTTCCTGCACCGCGTCACCCAGCAATATCACTGGCAGGATGCGGGTTTTGGTGATTTCGAGGGCTTCCTCGCCTCGCTTTCCTCGCGCAAGCGCAAGGCGATCCGCAAGGAACGCGCCACCGCGCAGCGCTTCGGCGGCACCATCCGCGCGCTGACCGGCGCCGAGATCCGCCCCGAACACTGGGACGCCTTCTGGGCCTTCTACCAGGACACCGGCTCGCGCAAATGGGGCCGGCCCTACCTGACGCGCGCCTTCTTCGACGCGGTGCACGAGACGATGCGCGACGACGCGCTCCTGGTCCTGGCCGAACGCGACGGCCGGCCGGTCGCCGGCGCGCTCAACTTCATCGGCGCCGAGACGCTTTATGGCCGCTACTGGGGCTGCGTCGAGGATCATCCCTGCCTGCATTTCGAACTCTGCTACTATCAGGCGATCGACTGGGCGCTGGCCCACGGGCTGCGCCGCGTCGAGGCCGGCGCGCAGGGCGAACACAAGCTCGCCCGCGGCTACCTGCCGGTCGCGGTGCATTCGCTGCACTGGTTCGCGGATGCGCGCTTCATGCAGGCGGCCGCGGACTATCTGCGCAACGAAGGTGCGGCGGTGCGGCGGGAGATGCGGCTCCTTGCCGATTTCGCGCCGTTCCGCAAGACTGGCGGCGCGTCACAGGAGGCCCGCCGATGACCGATACCGTCGAGTTCTACACCAATCCCCGCTCGCGCGGCGCGATCGTGCACTGGATGCTCGAGGAGGTGGGCGCGGCGTACCGCACGCACCAGCTCGACTACGGCACAACCATGAAATCGCAGGAATTCCTGGCGATCAACCCGATGGGCAAGGTGCCGGCGATCTGCCATCGCGGCCAGGTGGTGACCGAGGCGGGGGCGATCTGCGCCTATCTCGCCGATGCCTTACCCGAGGCCCGGCTTGCGCCGCCGCCGGCCGAGCGCGGCGCCTATTACCGCTGGCTGTTCTTCGGGGCAGGGCCGATGGAGGCGGCGGTGACCAATGCCGCGCTCGGCGTCGAGGTGCCGGCGGACAAGCGAGGGATGGTCGGTTATGGCAGCATGGCGCAAGTGCTTGATACGCTGGAGAAAGCGGTAAGCGCGACGCCCTATCTTGCGGGCGAGGCGTTCAGCGCGGCGGATGTCTATACCGGCAGCCAGATCGGCTGGGGGCTGGCCTTCGGGACGATCGAGGACCGGCCGGCCTTCCGCGACTACTGGGCGCGGATCAAGGACCGGCCCGCGCGCCGGCGCACGCGAAGCTGAAAGGAGACAGAATGCCTGCCGAGAAACTCGTCGAACCCGCCCGAACCGAGGCGCTGGCCGAACTGGCCGGGCGCGGCTGGAGCCATGACGCCGCGCGCGACGCGATCGGAAAGTCCTACAAGTTCAAGAACTTCGTCGAGGCGTTCGGCTTCATGGCGCGCGCTGCGCTGTGGGCCGAGAAGCTGAACCATCACCCGGAATGGTCGAATGTCTACAACCGCGTCGAGGTCACGCTGACCACCCATGACGCGGGCGGGCTGACGGAGCTCGACGTGAAGCTCGCCGGCAGGATGGACGCGCTGGCGGGGTGAGCGGCGGCAGGTCGGGGCACGCACAACGCGTATTATCCGCGTACACCG
>SLPP01000009.1 GCA_007131945.1 Paracoccaceae bacterium
CTTCATCGCCTTCGGGAAAACCCGGCCCGAGGAGCCGGTGAAGACCTCCTGGCCCAGCGCGCGCGCCCAGTCCTGCACCTCGGCCGGGCCGAATTCGGCCAGCATCGGCGCGAGCCAGTCGGCGGCTTCGGCATAATGGCCGGCAAGGGAAGCGAGGTTTTCGTCCTTCGTCAGGTTGAGCCCCGACTTGCCCGCCATCAGGAGCTTGCGGCCGGGCGAGGGCTTCGCCTCGGCGATGACGACGGGCAGGCCGGCATCGGCCATCATCTCGGCGGCCATCAGGCCGGCGGGACCGGCGCCGACGACCAGCGCCGGCAGCACCTCGGTCATCCGCCGCGGGTCCGCCAGATGGCCCCCTCGCCGAGGCTTTCGACGAAGGCGGCATGCGCCTCCGCCTCGTGCGCGGTGAGGCGCGGAAACAGGGGGCGGGACCGGGGCGTGGGCCGCCAGCCGCCGGTCGGGGTGGCGGGGCCGGCATCGCTGGCGACGGTGAGGGCGAAATCGGGCTGCCGGCCGCCAATGAGTTCGAGATAGACCTCGGCGAGGATCTCGCTGTCGAGAAGCGCGCCGTGCTTCTCGCGCGCGGAATTGTCGACGCCGAAGCGCCGGCAGAGCGCGTCGAGCGAGGCCGGCGCACCGGGAAAGCGGCGGCGCGCGATGGCCAAAGTGTCGATCGCGATCCCGGCGGGCAGGAGTGGCCGGCCGGCCCAGCGCAGCTCGGCGTTGAGGAACTTCATGTCGAACGCGGCGTTGTGGATCACCAGCCGCGCATCGGCGACGAAGCCCAGGAAATCGTCGACGATCCGCGCGAAGGGCGGGAAGTCGCGCAGGAATTCCTCGGAAAGGCCATGCACCTCGAAGGCGTCGGGCGGCATGTCGCGTTCGGGGTTGATGTACTGGTGAAAGTTGCGGCCGGTCGGCATGTGGTTGAATAGCTCGACCGCGCCGATCTCGACGACCCGGTGGCCCTCGGCCGGTTCGAAACCGGTGGTTTCGGTATCGAGAACGATCTCGCGCATGGTTCAGCCTTTCGTCAGCTCGGCGATCAGCGCCTCGACCGCGGCGCGGGCCTGCGCCAGTCCCGTCGTCTCGATCACATGCGTGGCGCGCTTTCGTTTTTCCGCATCCGGCATCTGCTTGGCAAGAAGCGCGCGGAAGGTTTCCTCGGTCATGCCGGGGCGCGCGAGCACGCGTTCGCGCTGGACATCGGCCGGCGCGGTGACGGTGAGCGTGGCGTCGCAAAGCGCATCGGCGCCGGTCTCGAAGAGAAGCGGGATGTCGACGACGATCAGCGGCGTGCCGGCGGCGCGATGGCGGGCGACGAACTCGGCGCGGTCGGCGGCGACGAGCGGATGGACGACGGCCTCGATCGCCCGGAGCGCGGCGGGGTTGCGGGCGATCCAGTCCTTCAGCGCGGCGCGGTCGATGCCGCCGTCGCGCAGGGCGTCGGGGCAGAGGCGGGCGAGCGGCTCGACCGCGGCGCCGCCGGGGCCGTAGAGGCGGTGGACGGTGGCGTCGGCGTCCCAGACCGGCACGCCCGCGTCGCGAAAGAAGCCCGCCGTCGTCGACTTGCCCATGCCGATCGAGCCGGTCAGGCCGAGGACCACGGTCATGGCGCCAGCACCGCGTCGCGCAAGGCGCGGTCCACCTGCGGGCGCAGGCCGAACCAGCGCTCGAATCCCGGCACGGCCTGGTGGAGCAGCATGCCCAGCCCGTCGATGGCGGGATTGCCGCGCGCCCGGGCGGCGGCGAGGAGCGGCGTTTCGAGCGGCGCGTAGACGAGGTCGTTGACGATGGCGTCGCGCGGCAGGGCGCCGAGCGCGAGATCGAGCGGCGGCTTGCCGGTCATGCCGAGCGCGGTCGCGTTGACCAGCGTGTCGCATCCGTCGAGCATTTCAGCACGTGCTTCCCAGCGAACCGACTGCACGGCCGGCCCGAATTCCTCGGCCAGGCGATGGGCGCGGTCGGGCGTGCGGTTGGTCAGCCGGATCTCGGTCGCGCCGCGATCGAGAAGGGCGGCAAGGACGGCGCGCGCGGCGCCGCCGGCGCCGATCACCGCGACGGTCCGGGGCTGCCAGTCGCGCCGGTGGTCGAGGATGTTGCTGGCGAAACCGTAGGCATCGGTGTTGTCGGCCATGATCCCGGCTTCGGTGAAGAGGAGCGTGTTGGCCGCCCCGATCCGCCGCGCCCCGGGCGTGACGTCGGTGGCAAGCGCGAGCACCGCCTCCTTGTGCGGGATCGTCACGTTGGCGCCGCGAAAGCCGATCCGGGGCAGAAGCCGAAGCGCGGGTTCGAGATCCCCGGGCGCGATCTGCAGCGGGACGTAATGGCCGACGATCCCGTAGCGCGCGAGCCAGTGGCCGTGCAGCCGCGGCGAGCGGCTGTGGGCCACGGGACAGCCGATGACGGCGGCAAGCGGGATCGGCGGCGTCATCCGGGGATGTCTCCGCGACGCGTCAGGCAGGCGAGGAGTTCGAGGAGCGGCAGGCCGAGGATGGCGAAATGGTCGCCTGCGATCCGGGCGAAAAGGCGGATGCCCGCGCCCTCGATCTGGTAGCCGCCGACCGACTGGCCGATCGCCGGCCAGTTGCGCGCGACGTAGTCATCGAGGAACGCCGCGGAGAAGTCGCGCATGGTCAGTTCCGGCGTGCTGACATGGCGCCAGACCGGCTGGCCGCGATGGAAGAGCACCGCGGCGGTGTGCAGATGGTGCGTCCGGCCGCGGAGGCGGAGGAGCTGCGCGCGCGCGTCGTCGGGCTTTTCGGGCTTGGCGAAGATCGCGCCGTCGCATTCGAGGATCTGGTCGCAACCCAGGACCAGCGCCTGGTCATGTCGCCGGGCGATGCGGAGCGCCTTGTGCTCGGCAAGCGCGTCGGCGATGTCGCGTGCCCCGGCACCCTCGGCCTCGAGCGCGCGGCGCAGGGCCGCCTCGTCGATGCGCGCGGGCTCGACCGCGACTTCCAGTCCCGCATTGCGCAGAAGCTGCGCGCGGGTCGTCGAGGCGGAAGCGAGGATGAGGACAGACATGGGGACAAGTCGTGTACGTTGGCGTGCGGCGCCGGGGGATGGCGGCGCGCGCCGTCGGACATCGCGCGGATGGCGCGCGGTTGTCAAGAATCGTGCCCGGCTTTTCCACGGGGAGCGATTGTCCCCGATTTTGTCCGTTTCGCGTGACCGCTGTGGGTGGTTTTGTTTGAAGGCAGCCAAGGTTCTGAAAAAAAGTATTTTTCTATCCCCAGTCTCGATGTGGACGAATTTGCATCGGGGGAAGACTCGGGGGATGAGCCGGGAATTCCGCTTTTCCCCTGGTCCAACAACAACATCTTTCCTTTTTCATCTTGTTCATGAAGAAGAAGGGAGACGAGGAGAAGGCATGCTGGTCGACTGGTATCCCTGGATCAAGGCATTCCATATCATGGCGGTGATCGCCTGGATGGCGGGCCTCTTCTACCTGCCGAGACTCTTTGTCTATCATGTCGAACGCGGAAGCGGCACCGAGCCCGCGGCGACGCTCGCGATCATGGAGACGAAGCTTCTGCGGGTGATCATGAACCCGGCTATGATCGCGAGCTGGGTGCTGGGGCTCCTGCTGGCGTCGATGCCCGGGGTGTTGGTCCTGACCGCGCCCTGGCTCTGGCTGAAGCTCTTCGGGATCCTTGCCATGACCTGGTTTCACATGTGGCTCGCGCGCCAGCGTCGCATCCTGGCCGAGGGGGGGCCGGCGCTGACCGGGCGCCAGTACCGGCTGATGAACGAGGTGCCGACGGTGCTCATGGTCCTCATCGTGCTGTCGGTGGTGGTCAAGTTCTGATCGCACCCGCGACGTTGACTCGCGGCCCGGCTTTGCCTATGTGGTGGTATCCGCGGTGCCGTCCGGTGCCGGCGTTTCCCGTTGACACCCGAAAAGATGGCAAGGCGCCGCCTGCCCAGGAGGTCCCGTCATGGCCCATAGCCGCCTCAACCTGTCCGATCTGAAGGCCCAGACCCCGGCCGCGCTGCTGGAGATGGCCGAGGACCTTGAAATCGAGAACGCCCCTTCGATGCGCAAGGGCGAGATGATGTTCTCGATCCTGAAGGAACGCGCCGAGGAGGGGTGGGAGGTCTCGGGCGACGGGGTGCTCGAGGTCCTGCAGGACGGCTTCGGCTTTCTGCGCTCGCCCGAGGCGAACTACCTGCCGGGGCCGGATGACATCTATGTCGCGCCCGACATGATCCGGCAGTTCTCCCTGCGCACGGGTGACACGGTCGAGGGCGTGATCCAGGCGCCGGCCGAGAACGAGCGCTACTTCGCGCTGACGCGGGCGACGAAGATCAATTTCGACGACCCCGAGCGCGCGCGGCACAAGGTGCATTTCGACAACCTGACGCCGCTCTACCCCGACCAGCGGCTGAAGATGGAGATCGAGGATCCGACGATCAAGGACCGCTCGGCGCGGATCATCGACATCGTGGCGCCGATCGGCAAGGGGCAGCGGGCGCTGATCGTCGCGCCGCCGCGCACCGGCAAGACGGTGCTTCTGCAGAACATCGCGCATTCGATCGAGGTCAATCACCCCGAATGCTACCTGATCGTGCTCCTGATCGACGAGCGGCCCGAGGAAGTCACCGACATGCAGCGCTCGGTCAAGGGCGAGGTCGTCTCCTCGACCTTCGACGAGCCGGCGACGCGGCATGTCGCGGTCGCCGAGATGGTGATCGAGAAGGCCAAGCGCCTTGTCGAACACAAGCGCGACGTGGTGATCCTGCTCGATTCGATCACGCGGCTTGGACGGGCGTTCAACACCGTGGTGCCGTCTTCGGGCAAGGTGCTGACCGGCGGCGTCGATGCGAATGCGCTGCAGCGGCCCAAGCGGTTTTTCGGGGCTGCGCGAAATATCGAGGAGGGCGGCAGCCTGACGATCATCGCCACGGCGCTGATCGATACCGGCAGCCGGATGGACGAGGTCATCTTCGAGGAGTTCAAGGGCACCGGGAACAGCGAGATCGTGCTCGACCGCAAGGTCGCCGACAAGCGCGTCTTCCCGTCGATGGACATCCTCAAGTCGGGCACCCGGAAGGAGGAATTGCTGGTCGACCGCATGAACCTGCAGAAGACCTTCGTGCTGCGGCGGATCCTGAACCCGATGGGCACGACCGACGCGATCGAGTTCCTGATCTCGAAGCTCAAGCAGACCAAGACCAATTCCGAGTTCTTCGACTCGATGAATTCCTGACGGACATGGCCGGATGGAGACGATCGTCGCCCAGGCGAGCGCGCGGGGGCTGGCCGGCGTCGCCGTGATCCGGGTTTCCGGGCCGGCCGCCTGGCGCGTCTGCGAGGCGGTGGCGGGCGGCGTGCCGGCACCGCGCAGGGCGAGCCTGCGCCGGCTGCGCGATGGTGATGGCGCGACGCTGGACCATGCGCTTGTTCTCGTCTTCGAGGAAGGACACAGCTTCACCGGCGAGAAAGTCGTCGAGTTTCAAGCACATGGCGGCATGGCGGTGGTCGCGGCGGTTCTGCGCGCGATCCTTGCGACCGGCGGTGTGCGACCGGCGGAGGCGGGCGAATTCACCCGCCGCGCCTTCGAGGCCGGGCGGATCGACCTGACCGAGGTCGAGGGCCTGGGCGATCTTCTCGCAGCGGAGACCGAGGCGCAGCGCAGGCATGCGCAGCGGATCTTGGACGGCTCGCTCGCTCGGCTGGTCGAAGACTGGCGGGCGGATCTCTTGCAGGCCCTGGCGATGAGCGAGGCAGCGATCGACTTCGCCGACGAGGACCTGCCGCCCGAGACCTGGCGGCTGGTTCGCGAACCGCTGGCGCGGGTCGGCGCGGGCCTTGCGCGCGAGGTCGCGGGGCGGCGGGCGGCCGAGCGCATCCGCGAGGGGTTCGAGGTGGCGCTTGTCGGGCCGGTCAATGCCGGCAAGTCGACGCTTCTGAACGCGCTCGCCGGGCGCGAGGCGGCGATCACCTCCGAGCGCGCGGGCACGACGCGCGACGTGATCGAGGTGCGGATGGATATCGGCGGGCTCGCCGTGACGCTGATCGATACCGCCGGGCTGCGCGAGACCGATGACGAGATCGAGCAGCTGGGCATCGAGCGTGGCCGGGCGCGGGCGCGCGACGCCGATCTGCGCGTCTTCCTCAAGGCGCATCCGGAGGATCCGGTCGACGCGGTCGGTCCCGACGACATCGTCCTGCTCGGCCGGTGCGATCTGTGGTCACGGCCGGGGATTTCGGCTAAGACCGGTGAGGGAATCGAGGCGCTGATCGCGGCCATCGAGGCGCGGCTGTCGGAGCGGGCGAGCAACAGTTCGGCCTTCTCGCGGGAGCGGCATTTCGCCCGCCTGGGCTCGGCGCTCGAGCATCTGGAGCGGGCGCGGGCCGAGGCGGCGGAAGACGCGCCGCGGCTGGAGATCGTCTCGGAAGAGATCCGGCACGCGGTCTTCCTGATGGATGAACTGGTCGGGCGAATCGGTGTCGAAGAGGTTCTCGGGCGGATATTCGCGGCGTTCTGCATCGGCAAGTAAGGGCATGGAGACATGGCGGAATTCGATGTCATCGTGATCGGCGGCGGCCATGCCGGTGTCGAGGCGGCGCATGCGGCGGTGCGCCGGGGGGCGCGGACCGCGCTGGTGACGTTCCGCCGGCAGGATCTGGGCGCGATGTCCTGCAACCCGGCGATCGGCGGCCTCGGCAAGGGCCACCTGGTGCGCGAGATCGATGCCTTCGACGGGCTGATGGGCCGGGCGGCGGACCATGCGGGGATCCAGTTCCGGTTGCTCAACCGCTCGCGCGGGCCGGCGGTGCAGGGGCCGCGGGCGCAGGCCGATCGGCGTCGTTACGCGGATTACGTGCAGCGCGAGATAGCGGGCCTGGAGAACTTCGCCCTGATCGAGGGCGAAGTGGTCGATCTCGACGTCTCGGGCGGCCGGTGCCGTGGCGTCGTGCTGACCGACGGCCGATCCGTGCGCGCGGGCGCGGTGGTGCTGACAACGGGAACCTTCCTGCGCGGGGTGATCCACATCGGCGACGAGCGACGCCCCGCCGGCCGCGTCGGCGCCGAGGCCTCGGTCCGGCTGGCAGAGCGGGTCGCCGAGATCGCGCCGCGCACCGGGCGGCTGAAGACCGGGACGCCGGCGCGGCTCGACGGCCGCACGATCGACTGGTCGCGGGTCGAGATGCAGCCGGGCGATGCCGAGCCGGTGATGTTCAGCTTCCTCAACCGCCGCCCGGAAGCGCCGCAGATCGCCTGCGGGATCACGCATACCACGCCGCGCACGCACGAGATCATCGCTGGCAACCTCGATCGGTCCGCGATGTTTTCTGGACATATCAAGGGGATAGGGCCTCGCTACTGCCCCTCGGTCGAGGACAAGGTCGCGCGCTTCGCGGACAAGGAGTCGCACCAGATCTTCCTCGAACCCGAGGGGCTGGACGACGACACGGTCTATCCGAACGGCATCTCGACCTCGCTGCCGCGCGAGGTTCAGGAGGCGTTCATCCGCACCATTCCCGGCCTCGAGGCAGTGGGACTCCTGCAGTTCGGCTACGCGATCGAGTACGATTATGTCGACCCGCGGGCGCTGAGCGCCGCGCTGGAATGCCACGACCTGCCGGGGCTGTTTCTGGCCGGGCAGATCAACGGGACGACCGGCTACGAGGAAGCGGCGGCGCAGGGCCTGGTCGCCGGGTTGAACGCCGCGGGACGGGCGCGTGGGGGTGAGGAGATCCTGTTCTCGCGCACCGAAAGCTATATCGGCGTGATGCTCGACGACCTGACCTCGCGCGGCGTGACCGAGCCCTACCGGATGTTCACCTCGCGCGCCGAGTATCGGCTTTCGCTCAGGATAGACAATGCCGATCAGAGGCTTACGCCGAAAGCGATCACGGCTGGCTGCGTCTCGGCGCGGCGCCGCGCGGCTTTCGAGGCGAAGCGCGAGAGGCTGGAGCTGGGGCGTGAACGGCTGATGGCGGCGACGGCATCCTCGCGCGAGTTGCATGCCGCCGGCGTCAACCTGCGCCCGGACGGAAACCGCCGACCGCTTTACGATGTGCTGGGCATCCAGGGGGTGGATCGAGACCTTATCCTGCGCCTGGTGCCCGAAGCACGGGAGATCGGGGCGGAAGATTTCGAGCAACTGCGCCGCGATTCGCTCTACCGCGTCTACATGGAGCGTCAGGCGCGCGAGGCGCGGACGCTGCGCCAGGACGAGGCGATCCGGATCCCCGGCTCCTTCGACTTCGATTCGGTGGCCGGGCTATCGACGGAACTGCGCAGCAAGCTTCGTGCCCGGCGACCGGCGACGCTTGCCCAGGCCGGGCGGATCGAGGGAATGACGCCGGCGGCGCTGCTGCTTCTGGCGTCGCGCCTGCGCAAGTCCGCCTGAGATGCCGGCACCGCCGGAGATCGCGCGGCAGATCGGCGAAATCTGCGCTGTTTCACGTGAAACACTCGGCCGGCTCGATCACCTGGTCGGGGCGGTCGGAAAGTGGTCGCGACGGATCAACCTGGTGGCGGATGCGCGCCCGGACGCGGTTTGGCGGCGACACGTGCTCGACAGTGCACAGCTCTTTCCGCTCGGCCGCCCGGCGGGCCGGAAGTGGTGCGATCTCGGCTCCGGCGGCGGGTTTCCGGGTCTCGTCATCGCGATCCTGGCGCGCGAACTGACGCCCGGGCAAAGGGTGGTTATGGTCGAGAGCGACCGGCGCAAGGCCGCCTTCCTGACCGTCATGGCGCAGGAACTCGATCTGAACACCGCGATCGCCGCGGTTCGGGCCGAAGACCTGGCGCCCCAGCAGGCCGAGACCGTCTCCGCCCGCGCGCTCGCGCCGCTTCCGGAGCTTCTGACCCTTGTCGCGCGCCATCTTGCCGAAGGAGGCGTGGCGCTCCTGCCGAAGGGTGGCGGCCATGCCGAAGAAATTTCGCATGCGCGTCGGCGTTGGGCATTCACTGTCGAGCCGATCGAAAGTATCCTCGCGCCGCGGTCGCGCATCCTGCGCGTGACCGAGTTGCGGAGAGCCGATGCAGCCTGACCCAGCGAAGATCCTCGCCATTGCCAACCAGAAGGGCGGCGTGGCCAAGACGACGACCGCAATCAACCTTGCGGCGGGGCTGGCCGAGCACGGCAAGAAGGTGCTGCTCATCGACATGGACCCGCAGGGAAACGCCTCGACGGGCATGGGGATCAGCGCCGAGCGGCGCACGAAGACGGTCTACGACCTGCTTCTCGGGGAGGCGGCGCTGGCCGAGACGACTGTTCCGGGCAGCGCCGAGAATGTCTGGCTCGTGCCGTCGACGCCCGATCTGTCCTCCTCCGATGTCGAGCTTCACGCGACGGCGCGCCGGGTCTTCCTTCTGCGCGACGCGCTTCGCGGCGCGCGCGGCACGCTCTCGGGGTTCGACCATGTGCTGATCGACTGCCCGCCATCCCTGAACCTGCTAACGGTAAACGCGCTGGTCGCCGCCGATGCGGTGCTCGTGCCGCTTCAGTGCGAGTTCTTCGCGCTGGAGGGGCTGTCGCAGTTGCTGCTGACGGTACGGGAGATTCGCCAGACGGCGAATCCCGATCTGCGCGTCGAGGGCGTGCTCCTGACCATGCATGACCGGCGCAACAACCTGTCCCAGCAGGTCGAGCGCGATGCGCGCGAGACATTGGGCGATCTGGTCTACCGGACGGTGATCCCGCGCAACGTGCGCCTCAGCGAGGCGCCGTCGCACGCGATCCCGGCGCTGATCTACGATCCGAATTCGAGCGGCGCCAGGGCCTATCGGGCCTTCGCGCGCGAATATCTGAAGATCGACTGCCTAGAAACCCAGGAAGGATGACGCATGACCGATCGGCGGATGGAGCGACGGGGTCTGGGGCGCGGGCTGGCGGCGCTCATGTCGGATGTCGGGGTCGACCCGCAGACTGCCCGGTTCAACGATGGCGACGCCGCGCGCCGGGGACTGCGGGACCTGCCGATCGACGTGATCGAGCCCAACCCGGACCAGCCAAGGCGGCATTTCGACGCCGCGTCGCTCGAAGAGCTCGCCGAATCGATCCGTGCCAGGGGCGTGCTCCAGCCTCTGGTGGTGCGCCCGTCGGACGAGGCCGGAGAGCGGTACCAGATCGTGGCCGGCGAGCGACGCTGGCGCGCGGCGCAGATGGCCGGGTTGCACCGGGTTCCGGCGCTGGTGCGGGCGCTGAGCGACAGCGAGGTGCTCGAGATCGCGATCATCGAGAACATCCAGCGCGAGGATCTCAACCCGATCGAGGAGGCGATCGGCTATCGCAGCCTGATCGACCGCTTCGGCCACACCCAGGAAAAGATCGCCGAGGCCCTGGGGAAGAGCCGGAGCCATATCGCCAACCTGCTGAGATTGCTCAACCTTCCACCGAGCGTTCAGGAGCATGTGCGCGCCGGCCGTCTCTCGGCGGGTCATGCGCGCGCGCTGGTCACCGCCACCGATCCCGAGGCGCTGGCGCAGAAGGCGATCCAGCGCGGCCTGTCGGTGCGCGAGACCGAGGCCCTGGTACGCGCCGCGGGCAAGCCGTCGTCGCCGCGACCGTCGCCGCAGACCGAGAAGGATGCCGACACGCGCATTCTGGAGCAGGACATGTCGGCGAGCCTGGGGATGAGCGTGGTGATCGACCATCACCCCGGGGGTGAGGGACGGGTGACCATCCGCTACCGGACGCTCGATCAGCTGGATCAGCTGTGTCGTTTGTTGTCGGGCGGATAGCAGCGGCCGCGACGCCGGGCTCAGAGGATCTCGCGCAGGACCGCGTTCAGGAGCAGCCGGCCGCGGCGCGTTGTCCCGAAGCGGTCGCCATCGCGCCAGATCAGGCCGTCGTCGGCGAGTCTTTCAAGGCGCTCCGACGCAAGCGGAACTCCCGACAGCGCGGCGTGGCGCGCAACGGAAGCGCCTTCGCGCAGCCGCAGGCACATCATGAGATATTCGGCGGCCTGATCCGAACGTGCAACCGGCTCTGTCGTCTCCTGCCGCCCGGCGCCTTCCTCGACCCCGGCGAGCCAGGCTTCCGGCTTCGGCTCGGCCAGCGTGGCGAAACGCATTCCGGAGCGCGTCAGCCGCCCATGCGCGCCGGGACCAAGGCCCAGGAAGTCGCCATACCGCCAGTAGACCAGATTGTGCCGTCCCTCCGCGCCGCGCCGGGCGTGATTGGAGATCTCGTAGGCGGGCAAACCGGCAGCGCCGCACAGATCCTGGGTCAGCTCGAAGAGGGCCGCGGACCGCTCCTCGTCCGGCATCCCGGTCAGCTTCCCGGCCCGTTGACGCGCGCCAAAGACCGTCCCGTCCTCGATGGTGAGTTGGTAAAGCGAGAGGTGGTCGGGTTCGAGCGCAAGCGCTTGCGCCAGTTCGGCTGACCAGGACTCCGCGGTCTGATCCTGGCGCGCGTAGATCAGGTCGAAGCTGACCCGCTCGCAAAGGCCGCGCGCCGTCGCGACGGCGTCGATCGCTTCGCGCACGGAATGCAGCCGGCCGAGGCGCCTGAGATCGGCGTCGTCGAGTGCCTGGACGCCGATAGAGAAGCGGTTGACCCCCGCCTGCACGAAGTCCTGGAAGCGGCCACGTTCCACCGAGGAAGGGTTTGCCTCCAGCGTCACCTCGAGTTCGGGCCCGCAATTCCACGTGCGCCTCACGAGATCGAGGATCGTCGCGACGAGGTCGGGCGGCATGAGCGAGGGCGTTCCGCCGCCGAAGAAGATCGAATCGAGCGCCCGTCCCGGGGTGAGCGTGCCGGCGCGCCGGATCTCCCGGGTGAAGGCCGCCTCCCATCGCGGATGATCGACATGCCGGGCGACATGGCTGTTGAAATCGCAATAGGGGCATTTCGCCGCGCAGAAGGGCCAGTGAAGGTAGAGCCCGAAACCGGCGCCCTGTGCCCCGATTTCCGGGGAGGCCGGGGCGACCGCGGCGCGCAGGGGGTTATCGATCGCGTCCTCGGCCATGTTTCACGTGAAACAGCGCGCGATCATCGCCGCGACAGCCCGCGCGCGATGGCTGACCGCGTTCTTCTCGGCCTCCGTCATCTCGGCGAATGTCCGATCCGAGCCCGCCGGCTCGAACATCGGGTCGTAGCCGTGCCCCTCCCTGCCGCGGATCGGCCAGACGAGCCGGCCGTCGATCACGCCCTCGAACACCTCGTCATGACCGTCCGGCCAGGCGAGGACCAGCGTGCAGCGAAACCGCGCAAGCCAGGGCTCGGGCGCCCGGCGCGCGACCAGTTCGTCATGCGTGCGGCGCATGGCATGGCCGAAATCGCGCTTTCCGTCGACCTCCGCCCAGTTCGCGGTGTAGACGCCCGGCGCGCCGCCAAGCGCCTCGACCTCCAGCCCGCTATCGTCGCCCAGGGCGACAAGCCCGGTGGCGCGCGCGGCGGCATGGGCCTTTATCCGCGCGTTGCCGAGAAAGCTCGACTCGGTCTCGACCGGTTCGTCGAGGGCCAATTCGCCGGCGGAAACCACGCCGACAGCGAGCGGCGCGAATAGCGCGCGCATCTCGTCCATCTTGCCCGCGTTATGCGTCGCCACGACCAGGCGATCGCCCGAAAAACGACGCATCACAGCGCGCCCCGCTGCGCCTCGATCAGTCGTTCCGACCCCTGTTGCGCGAGATCGAGCAACAGGTCCATCTGGGCGCGCGAGAAGGTCGTGCCCTCGGCCGACATCTGCACCTCGATCACCCGGTCGCGACCGAGGAAGACGAAATTGCCATCGACGCCGGCCTCGCTGTCCTCGGCATAGTCGAGGTCGAGCACCGGCTGCCCGGCATAGATCCCGCAGGATACCGCGGTGACATGATCGACCAGCGGATCGCTGGTCACGAGGCCGACGGCCATCATCCGGTTGACCGCCTGCCGCAGCGCCACCCAGCCCCCGGTGATGGCGGCGCAGCGCGTGCCGCCATCGGCCTGCAACACGTCGCAGTCGATCGTGATCTGCCGCTCGCCGAGAGCCGCACGGTCCACGCAGGCGCGCAGCGACCTGCCGATAAGCCTCTGAATTTCAATGGTTCTTCCGGTCTGCTTGCCGGATGCCGCCTCGCGTCGGTTGCGCGTATTGGTCGCCCGCGGCAGCATCCCGTACTCGGCCGTCACCCAGCCCAGGCCCGAGCCTTTCAGGAAGGGCGGCGTGCGCTCCTCCAGCGATGCGGTGCACAGGACCTCGGTCTCGCCGATGCGGATCAGGCAGGACCCCTCGGCATGCCGGTTGATGCCGGCCTCGATCGACACGGCGCGCAGTTCGTTCAGTTCCCGTCGTGACGGACGCATGCTCACTCCTGTTCCGGCCGGGCCTTCAGATACAGGGCCGGCATGCCCATATGCAACCCGAATTGACCCGAACGGGCCGGCGATCTATGCCTGATCCCCGATCTGCCAGGTAGCGACATGACCGACCATCGAAACCTGCTCAGCGAAATGAACGACCGCTCGCGCGAGGTCTTTCGCCGGGTGGTCGAATCCTACCTGGTGACCGGCGCGCCGATCGGCTCGCGGACGCTGACCCGCGAGCTCAGCGAGAAGCTCTCCGCCGCCACGATCCGCAACGTCATGCAGGATCTCGAATTCCTCGGGCTTCTCGAAAGCCCGCATGTCTCGGCGGGGCGGATCCCGACCCAGCAGGGCCTGCGGCTCTTCGTCGACGGCCTGCTCGAGGTCGATCCCGTCTCCGCCACCGACCGCGAGAAGCTCGACGCCACCCGCGCCAGCAACGAGCGCGATCTCGGCGACATGCTCGACCGCGTCGGGCAGACGCTTTCCTCGCTCACCCAGGGCGCCAGCCTCGTCCTGGCACCGAAGACCGAGGCGCCGATCAAGCATATCGAGTTCGTCGCGCTCTCGCCCGAGCGGGCGCTGGTCGTGCTTGTCTTTGCCGATGGCCAGGTCGAGAACCGGATCTTCAACCCGCCCGCCGGCGTGCCGCCGTCGGCGATGCGCGAGGCGGCGAACTTCCTCAACGCGCTCGCCTCGGGGCTGACGCTGTCCGAGTTGCGCCAACGCGTGCGCGCCGAGATCGAGCGCAGCCGGCGGAAGATCGACGTTCTGGCCGGCGACCTGGTAGAGCGCGGCATGGCGCTTTGGGAGAACGAGGGCGAGCCGTCGGAAAGGCTGATCGTCCGCGGCCGCGCCAACCTGCTCGATCGCGCCGCGTCCGAGGACCTTTCGCGGATCCGCGAGCTCTTCGACGATCTCGAACGCAAGCGCGATGTCGTCGAGTTCCTCGAACTCGCCGAGGCGGGCGAGGGCGTGCGCATCTTCATCGGCTCCGAGAACAAGCTTTTCTCGCTGACCGGTTCCACTTTGGTGGTTTCTCCTTATATGAACGCTGATCGCAAGATCATCGGCGCGGTCGGCGTCATCGGCCCGACGAGGCTGAACTACGGCCGGATCGTGCCGATCGTGGATTACACGGCCCAGCTGGTGGGGCGGATCCTCACCGAACGGGCGGCAGAGTGACAGAGGACCCCATGGCACAGCCACAGCAGACCGAGGCGCAGCCCGCCGCAGAAAACCAAGCCGCCGACGCGCCCGAGGCCGAGCAGCTCGATCCGGCGCAGGCCCTGGCCGAGGTCGAAGCCGCCTTCGAGGCCGAGCGCGCAGAGATGCGCGACCGCCTGATGCGCGCGCTCGCCGACCTGGAGAATACCCGCAAGCGCGCCGACAAGGATCGCCGCGAGGCCGCGATCTATGGCGGCTCGAAGCTTGCCCGCGACCTGCTGCCGGTCTTCGACAACCTCAGCCGCGCGCTTGCCGCAGCCGACGACCAGACCCGCAGCGAGGCGAAGGGGCTGGTCGAGGGGGTCGAGCTGACGATGCGCGAACTGCTGAACGTGCTGGCGCGCCATGGTGTCGAGCGCATCTCGCCCAAGCCGGGCGACCCGTTCGACCCGCATCTGCACGAGGCGATGTTCGAGGCGCCGGTGCCGCAATTCGCTGCCGGCCAGATCATCCAGGTGATGACCGAGGGTTTCCGGATGCACGACCAGCTCCTGCGTCCGGCACAGGTCGGCGTGTCCTCGAAGCCCGCCGACTGATTCGGGACAGGCAGGGTACCGGGCGGCGCGAACTTTCGAATCAACGCCCCGGCCCGGATCGC
>SLPP01000170.1 GCA_007131945.1 Paracoccaceae bacterium
CAGGAGGTCGAGCAGATGGCGCTCTTCAAGGACATGGTCGCCTACCAGGAAGAGGTGCGCGACCCCGCGCGCATTGCCGAAGTGCTCCACCGCGTCATCATGAACGCGTGGCGCCATTCGGGCCCCGCCCAAATCAACATCCCGCGCGATTACTGGACGCAAGTCATCGATATCGACCTGCCCGAAATCGTCGAGATCGAGCGCCCGACGGGCGGCGAGACAGCTATCGCCGAGGCCGCGAAACTCCTCTCCGCGGCGCGCTTTCCCGTCATCCTCAACGGCGCCGGGGTCGTGCTCGGCGGTGCCATCGGCGCGTCGAAGGCGCTGGCCGAGCGGCTCGATGCGCCGGTCTGCGTCGGCTACCAGCACAACGACGCCTTCCCCGGCTCGCACCCGCTCTTTGCCGGCCCGCTCGGCTACAACGGCTCGAAGGCGGCGATGGAGCTGATCGCGCAGGCGGATGTCGTCCTCTGCCTCGGCACGAGGCTGAACCCGTTCTCGACCCTGCCGGGCTACGGGATCGACTACTGGCCAAAGGACGCCAAGATCATCCAGGTCGATATCAACCCCGCCCGGATCGGCCTGACCAAGAAGGTCAGCGTGGCCATCGTCGGCGACGCGAAGAAGGTGGCCGAAAGCATCCTCGCCAAACTGTCCCACACCGCCGGCGATACCGACCGTGAAGCGCGCCGCGCCGAGATCGCGCAGCGCAAGTCCGCCTGGGCGCAGCAGCTCTCCTCGATGGATCACGAAGAGGACGATCCCGGCACCACCTGGAACGAACGCGCCCGCGCCGCCAAACCCGACTGGATGAGCCCGCGCATGGCCTGGCGCGCCATCCAGGCGGCGCTGCCGCGCGAGGCGATCATTTCGTCTGACATCGGCAACAACTGCGCCATCGGCAACGCCTATCCGAGCTTCGAGGAAGGGCGAAAATACCTTGCCCCCGGTCTCTTCGGCCCCTGCGGCTACGGCTTGCCGTCGATCGTCGGAGCCAAAATCGGCTGCCCGGATATGCCGGTCGTGGGCTTCGCCGGCGACGGGGCGTTCGGTATCGCCGTCAACGAGCTCACCGCCATCGGCCGCCCGGAATGGCCGGCGATCACCATGATCGTCTTCCGCAACTACCAGTGGGGCGCGGAAAAGCGCAACTCCACGCTCTGGTACGAGGACAATTTCGTCGGCACCGAACTGGACGAGCAGGTCAGCTACGCCGGCATCGCCCAAGCCTGCGGGCTGAAGGGCGTGGTCACCCGGACGATGGAGGAACTGACCGACGCGCTGAACCAGGCCATCGAGGACCAGATGCGCCACGGAAAGACCACGCTGATCGAGGCGATGCTCAACCAGGAACTCGGCGACCCCTTCCGCCGCGACGCGATGAAGAAGCCGGTGCCCGTCGCCGGGATCGACCGCGCCGACATGCGCCCGCAACCCGTCTGAGGGCGGATGCCATCGGTCATGCCCGGGCTCGGGCTGGAGCCGTGGCAGATTGCCTATCTGGCCGTCTGCATCCTTGGCGCGGCCTGGGTGCGGGGCTATTCGGGCTTCGGCTTCTCGGCGCTGGTGATCACCTCGGCGGCGCTGGTGACCGATCCGGTGCCGCTGGTCGCCACACTGGTGATGTGCGAGATCGCGCTGAGCGTCGGACAGGCGCGCGGGTTGCGCGGCCGGGCCGACTGGCGGCGCATCTGGGGCATGCTGGCCGGCGCGGCGGTGGTGATGCCCTTCAGCTTCACCCTGATCGCGGAGCTGGGCGAGGATCTGGCGCGCTTCGCCATCTCGGCGATGGTGCTGGTCATGTGCCTTGCCATGGCGCGCGGCTGGCAGTTCGGCCGCGAGATCGGCACGCCGGGCAACCTGGCAGCCGGCATGACCTCGGGCGTGGCGAATGGCGCGGCGGTTGGCGGCCTGCCCATCGCCGTGTTCCTTGCCGGCCAGCCGGTTGCAGCACCGGTTTTCCGCGCGACGATGATCGCCTATCTGACGCTCGTCTGCCTGCTCGCCCTTCCCTCGCTCTGGATGACCGGGCTGCTGAGCGGCACGAGCTTCGTCATCCTCGCCGCCATGCTGCCGCTCATGGCGCTCGGGCTCTGGCTCGGCGGTCGGCGCTTCACCGCGTCCAGCCCGCACGATTTCAAGCGCTTCACGCTCTGGTTGCTCGGCACCCTTTCGGTTCTCGGCCTGCTTCGGAGCCTCTGGTGAAAAGACCCTTTGCGGCAGGCATGCGGAGGCCTCCATGAAAGACGCGATACTGGTTCTCAATGCCGGGTCTTCGTCGATCAAGCTGACCCTGTTCGACATGGACTTGACCGAACGCCTGAGCGGCGCCGTCGATGCAATCGGCGGGGCAGCGCGCCTGCGCATCGGCTCCGATACGCGCCTTCTGGACATCCCCGATCACGTCACCGCGCTGGAAGAGATCTTCGCGTCGCTCGCGCAGCAGGGCGTGACGATCGATACACTCCGCGCCGTCGGCCACCGGGTAGTGCATGGCGGGAGCCGACTGACCGGGCCGCAGCGGCTGACCTCCGAAATCCGCGCCGAGATCGAGGCTTGCGTGCCCCTCGCCCCCCTGCACAACCGGCTCAACCTGGTGGCCATCGACATGGTGGGGGAACTGGCCCCGCAACTGCCGCAATTCGCAAGCTTCGACACCGCCTTTCACGCGACCAATCCGGAACTCGCCACCCGCTACGCGCTGCCGGCCGACCATGCCGCGCGCGGCGTCCGCCGTTACGGCTTTCACGGGCTCAGCTACAGCGTGCTGGTCCACAACCTACCGGCGTTGAGTGGCCAGCCCCTGCCCCGACACCTGCTGGCCTGCCACCTGGGAAACGGGGCCTCGCTTTGCGCCATACAAGACGGCGTCTCGGTCGCCACCACCATGGGCTATTCGCCGGTGGAGGGGCTGACGATGGGCACGCGCGCCGGCTGCATCGACGCCAACGCCGTGCTTAGGCTGGTCGAGGAGGACGGGCTGGAGGCCACGCGGCGCTTGCTCAACCGGCGCGCCGGGCTTCTGGGCCTGTCCGGCCTGAGTGCCGACATGCGCACGCTGAGCGGCGATGACAGTCCGCGCTCCGCCTTTGCCATCGCGCATTTCTGCTACTGGGCCGCGCGCCATGCCGGCAGCATGATCGCCGCCATGGGCGGATGCGATGCAATCGCCTTCACCGGCGGCATTGGTGAGAATGCAGCTGATATTCGCGCCGATATCCTGCAAAGGCTCGGCTGGCTCGATGTCAGGATAGACCCGGTGCTCAACGTGGGCGGCGGCCCGCGCCTGCACACCGAAGACTCGCAGCTGACGGCCTGGGTGGTCGCCGCGGATGAGGAGCGCGAAATCGCCCGCGACGCCCTGCGGCTCTTGCAGGGCGCGGGCGACGAACCCGCCGCCTGAAGACACGGGCGAGCCAGGTCGGGCAAGCGAAGGCCTTCGATCAGCCCGCCCCCTTGCAGCCTTCCGGTCGCGGGCTTCCGACGATTTCCGATCGTTGCTCGTGCCGGGTTCGTCTTCTTCTTTACGGTCTCGCTCTGCGGTCGAGGCATGCTCGCGTCTGACGCTGGACCGGCGGGGCCGAACGGCCGATGCGCGCGGCCTAGCCGGCCGCTGGCGAAGGTATCACCAACCAGAAGCCGGTCTCTGAGCGGATCAACGGGCCGGTGTCGTGGGCGCCGACGATGACCGGCGCCTTCGACCAGACGAGCTCCGCGGCGTTGAGGCTGGGCTTGCCCCTCGGGAACTGCTCGGAGCGGAGCGTCCGCGCGAGACGGACGCTGAGGTCCGCGCCGGTGATCTGCGTGCGCCACGCCGTCTTTCCTCGATCCGGCCGAGCTGGACGGCCTGCTGATGCGTGGCGGCAGTGATGTGGCCCAGCTGCAGATGCAGCACCACCGACCGGATCGTCGCGCCAGGTGCCGTTCAACCCGATCCAGAGGCTCGCGGCGGTGGGGTCGAGGACGAACATGGCGACGTCGCCGGCGCCGAAGCCGGGCAGGCCGCTCTGCTGCTGGGTGGAGCTGGCGGAGGGGGCGGCATTGGTCGACCAGAGCGTGCCGTTGCCGCGCCAGCCGATGCTGGCGCCGGAGATCGGGTTCCAGCCGGTGTCGAAATGCG
>SLPP01000057.1 GCA_007131945.1 Paracoccaceae bacterium
GCGCCGGACCTCGTGATCGCGCCGCTCGTCGGCGGCGCGCATCTGTCCTTCTTCCGGCAATGGGCGGCGGCGGGGATGAACGAGCGCATCCCGATGGCCTCGACCACGATGGGGGTGGGCAACGAGCACCGGGTGCTGACACCCGAGGAGGGCAACGGTATCATGGTCGCCTACAACTATTCGCAGGAACTCGACACGCCCGCCAACAACGCCTTCAAGGAACGCTGGGCCGCCGCCTATGGCAACACCGACCTGATCCACGAGATCGCGGTGTCGCACTACATGGGCGTCCAGCTCTGGGCCGAGGGCGTGCGTCAGGCCGGCACGGTCGAGCGCATGCCGGTGATCGAGGCGCTGGAATCGGGGCTGTCGATCGAGGGGCCGTCGGGGGTGATGACCATCGATCCACAGACGCATCACGCGATCCTCGACGTGCACCTGATGGAATGGCGCGACCAGCGGATGGAGGTGCACGAGTCGCTGGCGCAGCGTCCGCCGGTGGACACCCAGGCGGTCTGCGACCTGATCGCCAATCCCGACGACAACACCCAGTACGAGATCGAGATCTGATCCCGTCCGACTGAAACCGCCTCGCCCCGGCGTGTCCGGGGCCGGGCCCGGCCTGCCCGAAAGACGCCGCCCGCATGGACCTCGCCGTCGTCATCTTGGTCGAAGTGCTCTACGCCATCGCCTCGCTGGCGCTGATCAGCGCCGGTCTCGCGGTGGTCTTCGGCATGATGAAGGTCATCAACCTGGCGCATGGCGAGTTCATGGTGCTGGGTGGCTACGCCACGATCACCGCCGTCGGGCTGGGGGTGAACATCTTCGTCGCCATGCTGGTCGTGGCGCCGCTGGTCGTCGGCCTCTTCGGGCTGATCGTCGAGCGGCTGGTCTTCCGACATCTCTACGGGCGGATGATCGACACGATGCTCGCCTCCTGGGGGCTGAGCCTGATGATGATCGGCGCCTTCAAGATGATCTTCGGCAACACCACCACCGGCGTGTCGGGGCCGATCCCCGGATTCACCGTCGGCAACTACCAGATCAACGGCTACAACTTCTTCATCATCGTCGTCTCGGTGCTCCTGCTGATCGCCATGCTGGCGGTGTTGCGCGGCACGCGCGCCGGGCTCGTGGCGCGCGGCACGATGCAGCGGTCGGACATGGCCGCGGCGCTGGGCCACAGTCCGGACCGGATCTACATGCTGACCTTCGCGGTGGGCTCGGCGCTTTCGGGGCTAGCCGGCGCGGTGCTGGCGCCGCTCGTCGGGCTGGTGCCGACGGCGGGCGCGGCCTTCATCGCCAAGGCCTTCATCACCGTGATCGCCGGCGGGCCGTCGCTGGTCGCCGGGCTCGCCTCGGCCGCCGGGTTCTTCGGCCTTGTCAACCAGTTCTTCTCCTTCCTCGTCTCGCCGGTCGTCGGCGATGTTGCCCTCCTCGTCGCGGCGGTGGTCCTGCTCCGACTGCTGCCGCGCGGCATCACCACGCGCTTCTTCCGGGGGCGGCTGTGACCGGCGCGACGCGGCGGGATACCGCGCTCGTCGTGATCCTCGGCGCGGCGCTGATCCTCGGCCTGCCGCTTGTGATCGACACGCATGTGCTGACGCTGCTCGTCGCCTACGGGATGCTGGCGCTCAGCCTCGGGCTGATCTGGGGCTTCGGCGGCGTGCTCTGCTTCGGCCAGGCGGCCTTCTTCGGGCTCGGCGCCTATACCTTCGCCATCGCCGGGATCAACATCGGCGAGAGCACGCTGCCCCTGATCCTTGCCGTGCTGGTTCCCGCCGGTTTCGCGCTCGTCCTCGGCGCGATGATGTTCTACGGCCGGCTCGGCGACGTCTATCTCGCCGTCATCACGCTCGTCGTCTCGCTGATCCTGTTTCGCTGGCTCAACACCACCGCGGGGCCGGCCTATGTCATCGGCAATGCCCGCCTCGGCGGCTTCAACGGCATCCCCGGCTTTCCGATCCTCAACGTCCCCGGCCGTCCGGACCTGATGATCTGGGGCGAGCCGCTCTACTACGCCGCCGCCGTCACGCTGCTGGTCGTCTTCCTGCTGGTCAGCTGGCTCCTGCGCTCGAGCTTCGGGCGCATCGCCATCGGCATCCGCGAGAACGAGGAGCGGGTGGCCCTGCTGGGCTACGACATCCGCGCCCGCAAGACGGTGCTCTTCGCCATCGGCGCGGCGATCGCCGGGCTCGCCGGCGCGCTCTACGCCACCTGGGCCGAGGTGGTGACGCCGACGCTCTTCAGCCTGCAGCAATCGGCCGAGATCATCATCTGGTGCATCGTCGGCGGCCTCGGCACGCGCTTCGGGCCGATCCTCGGCGCCGCCGTGCTCGCCTATCTGAAATTCGCCCTCGGCCAGCAGAGCGTGATCGACAACATGTTCATCCTCGGGCTGGTGCTAGTGCTCTTCGTGCTCTTCCTGCCGCGCGGCATCGCGCCGGAACTGGCGCGGCTCGGCGCCTGGGCGACCGGTTCGCGCCGCCGCCCGGCGCGCCGGCGTCCGCCGCCCGCGGGGGTCGCCGATGGCTGAGACCGTGCTCGAGACCGAGGGGCTGACGATGCGCTTCGGTGGCGTCGTCGCGGTGGACAACGTCTCGCTGAAACTCGCGGCGCGCGAACTGCGCTGCCTGATCGGACCCAACGGCGCCGGCAAGAGCACCTTCTTCAAGTGCCTCTGCGGCTTGCTGACCCCGACCGACGGCCGCGTCTACCTGCGCGGCGAGGACACGACCGGTTGGGAGACGCACCAGATCGCCGCGCTGGGGGTGGGGATCAAGATGCAGGTGCCCTCGGTCATGGACGGGCTCAGCGTGCACGAGAACATCTGGATGGCGGCGCGTCGCCATGACGACACGGCCGGCGCCAACGACAGGGCCGAGGAGGTGATCGCGCGCCTCGCCCTCGGCCCCATCGCGCGCAGCCCGCTGGCGCGGCTGGCGCATGGCGAACGCCAGCGGGTCGAACTGGGCATCGTCATGGCCGCCGATCCCTGGCTGGTGCTCCTTGACGAGCCCGCCGCCGGCATGACCGCCGAGGAGGTCGCGCGGATGGGCGAGATCATCCGCGAGATGACGCGTACGGCGGCGGTGCTTATCGTCGAGCACGACATGCAGTTCATCCGCGCACTGGCCTCGACCGTGACCGTCTTTCACCGTGGAAGGGTGCTGATGGAGGACCATGTCGACCGGGTGATGGCCGATCCGGTGGTGCGCGACGTCTATCTGGGGAAACAGGCGTGATGGCCGAGACCGCGGAAACCTGGCTCGAGGTCACGTCGCTCGGCGGCGGCTACGGGCGCGTCGCGGTCGTCCATGGCGTCGATGTGGCGGTGGCGGCGGGCGAGGTGGTCGGCATCCTCGGTCATAACGGCATGGGCAAGTCGACGCTGTTGAAGCTGATCATGGGCTTCCTGCCGGCGACTTCGGGCCGGGTGCGGTTTCGCGGCGCCGACATCACCGCCGCCCCGCCGCACCGGCGCGCGGCGATGGGGCTCGGCTACGTGCCGCAGGGGCGCGGCATCCTGCCGGGGCTCTCGGTGCGCGACAACCTGCGTTTCGCCTGGCAGGACCACGGCGCCGGCGACGAGGCCGCGACGCTTGATCGCGTACTCGCCGACTTCCCCCGCCTGCGCCCGCTTCTCGACCGCGAGGGCGGCGCGCTCTCGGGCGGCGAGCAGCAGCTTCTGGCGCTGGCGCGCTGCCTCATGGGCGCGCCGGAACTCCTGCTGCTCGACGAGCCGACCGAGGGGATCCAGCCCTCGATCATCGACGAGATCGCCGAGACGCTCGGTCGGCTGCGGCGTGCGCAGGGGCTGGCGATCCTGCTGGTCGAGCAGAATTTTGACTTCATCGCCGAGCTTTCCGACCGGGTGCTGGTGCTCGAACGCGGCCGCATCGCCGGCGCGCTCGCGCGGGCCGACCTGTCCGACACGGCCAAGGTTGACGCCTTCCTCGGCTTCGGTGCCGCGCGCAGCACCCGCGGCCGCCCCGCCCCGGTCACGCCTGCCGCGATGCAGGTGGCGACCATGCCCGCGGCAGCCATGCCCGCGCCGCCGCGCCCTGCGGCGCCGCCCCGGCC
>SLPP01000130.1 GCA_007131945.1 Paracoccaceae bacterium
GCGATCGCCTCGCTCTCGTCGGTGACAGTGCAGTCGAAGCCCCAGGCCGCGTCCTCGAGCCAGCCGAGCATCGGCTCCTGGCAGCAGAGGCGGAACTCGTCGGCGCAGAAGCGAAAGAGCGTGCCGTCGTCGATCACCATCCCCTCTTCGTCGCACCAGACGACGTAGCCGACGCGGCCGGGGGCGATGCGCGCGACGTCGCGCGTCACCAGGCGGTTGAGCATCGCCTCGGCGCCGGGGCCGCTGACGCGGTACTTGTGCATCGGCGAGATGTCGAAGAGCGAGGCGGCGTTGCGGATGGCGAAATACTCGAACTCGACCTGGTCGAGCACGACGGGCGCGGCGCAGCCCGCCCAGCCATACCAGGCCCGCGCCTGCGAAAGCGCCGCGAGCCGGGCGTGGAAGGGGCCGTCGATCAGCCCCGCGGGGACCGGGTCCCGCGCAAGGCCGGCGGCGGATGTGTCGCGCGCGTTCATGCCGCCACCCCGTCGGCGAGCGCGACCGCCGCCGCGTTGCGGCCGGCCGAGCCCATCACGTCGCCGCCGGGATGCGCGCCGGCGCCGCAGAGATAGTAGCCCGCCGGTCCGAAGCGGTAGCGCGCGAGCCCGTTGACCGGGCGCACCGCCAGCAGCTGGTCGAGGCTCATCTCGGCATGGTGCCAGTGGCCGCCCGGCGCGCCGGTGAGCGCCTCGATATCGGCGGTCGTCAGCACCTCGGCCTCGGCGACGCGGTCCGAAAGGCCCGGCGCGACGCGGTCGAGCGCGGCAAGCGTCGTCGCGAGGAGCCGGTCGCGGCCCGCTTGGGTCCAGCCGCCGCGCGGCGCGTGCGGGACGTATTGCACGATCGCCGAGAGGACATGGCCGCCCTTCGGCGCCGCCGAGGGGTCGGTCAGCGACGGGATCACCGCCTCGATCACCGGATCCTCGGACATCTCGCCGTATTTCACCGGGTCGAAGGCGCGCTCGACCCGCGCGACCGAGGGGGCGAGGACCAGGCGGCCGGCCATCTGCCCGGCGGTGAGCCCCGGCATCTCCGGCAGGTCCCTCAGGCGCAGGTTGACCTTGGCGACGGTGCCCTTGGCGCGAAGGGCGCGCAGCCGGCGCACCGCCTCGATATCGAACTGCGCCGGCCCGGCGAGGCGCATCGCCGTCATCGGCCCCGCCGCGACCAGGACGCAGCCCGCCGCGATCTCGGAGCCGTCGGCAAGCCTGACGCCGCGCACCCGGTCGCCCTCGACCAGAACCGCGGCGGCCTCGGCGCCGGTGCGGATCTCGGCCCCCAAGACCCGCGCGCGCGCGGCGAGCCCGGCGCAGAACGCGCCCATCCCGCCCATCGGAAGGGCCGCGCCGCCGCCGCGCGCGTAGCGATACATCAGCGAGAAGACGGTGCCCGGCGATCGCGGCCCGGCCCAGGCGCCGCGCACGGCATCGGCGGCCAGCGCGCCGGCGAGCGGGCCGTCGGCGATCTCGTCGAGGATCACGTCATGGGCGTTCGAGAGCACGATGCGCAGGAACTCGCGCGCCTCGTCCCGGCCGATCCTGCGGAAATCCCAGCCGAGCGCACCCAGCGTCCCCAGCCGACGCAGGCCCTGCAGGTCGGTCATCCCCTGCGCGAGCTGCGGCGGCGGCGCCTCGGCCAGCCGGGCGAGGATGGCGCCGAACCGGGCGAGGCGGGAAACCAGCGCGTGGTAGGGTCCGGCCTCGGGATGCGGCGCGCCGTCGGCGAAATGCGGCCTTCCCTCCGCCACGACCACATGCCCGCCCTCCGGGTCGAGGCAGACCGTCGGCAGCGCGCGGGTCTCGAAGAGCGCCTTCCGGTCATGGTCGAGATCGGCGAGGACCGCGGGCGAGAGATTGTAGAGCAGATGCGCCATGCGCGGCTTCGGCGTGCCGTCGGAAAACGCCCCCTCCGCCGCCATCCCGCCGATTTCGTCGCGCCGCTCGAGCACGCAGACCGCGCGCCCGGCCCGCGCCAGCCCGGCCGCCGCGACGAGGCCGTTATGGCCGCCGCCGATGACGATGGCGTCGAAGGCCCGGCTCATGCCGCCAGGTCCGGCATGGCGCGGCCGCGACCGGCCCGGGTCAGGATCTCGCGCGCCGCGTTCGCCCCCGGCGCGGCCATCACGCCGCCGCCGGGATGGGTCGAGGAGCCGACGATGTAGAGCCCCTTCACCGGCGTGTCGTGGCGCGCATAGCCGGGTACCGGGCGGTTGAAGAGCAGCTGGTCGAAGGTCAGCTCGCCCTGGAAGATGTTGCCCCCGGTCAGCCCGACCTCGTCCTCCAGCTCCTTCGGGCTGCGGACCTCCATGTGCACGATGTGCCGGCGGATGTCGGGGCAGGCGACCTCGATCTTGTCGAGCACCGTCTCGGCCATCGCCTGCCGGCGCTCGGCGGTCCAGTTCGTGCCCGACCGCGTGCCCCCGGCCTCGAGATCGTAGGGCGCGTACTGGACGAAGACGGTCATCATGTGCCTGCCCGGCGGCGCCATGGTCGGGTCGATCTGCGAGGGGATCAGCATGTCGAAATAGGGCTCCTTCGACCAGCGCCCGCGCTTCCAGTCGTCATAGGCGCGCTCGAGTTCCAGAAGCGATTCCGAGCAGTGCAGGTCGCCGCGCAGGAAGCGCGCGCCCTCGGGCGCGGCGGGGAAGCGGGGCAGGGCGTCGAGCGCGATGTTGAGCTTGGCCGAGGAGCCGCGGATCCTGAACCGCTCGACCGCGCGCCGGTAGTCGTCGGGCAGCGCCTCGCGCGGGGTGTGCTTCAGGATCGTGCGCCGGACATCCATGTTCGAGGCGACGATCGGCGCGCGGAACTCGGCCCCGTCGCCGAGTGCCACGCCGGCGACCGCGCCGTCGCGGACGAGGAACTGCTCGACGCCGGCGCCGGTGCGGATGGTCCCGCCGGCTTCCTCGAAGGCGGCGGCGAGCGCGTTCGAGATCGCGCCCATCCCGCCGCGCGCGAAACCCCAGGCGCCGATCGCGCCATCCACGTCGCCCATGTAGTGATGCAGCAGCACATAGGCCGTGCCGGGCGAATAGACGCCGAGGCCGGTGCCGATGATCCCCGACCCGGCCAGATGCGCCTTGATCAGGTCGGTCTCGAAATGCTCGTCGAGGAAATCGCCGATGGAGATGGTCCAGAAGCGCAGCGTCTCGCCAAGCTCGCGCGGCCCGAGGCCGTGGATGCGCTTGAGCAGGAAGGCGAGCTCGCCCAGGTCGCGCGGCTTCATCGAGGTCGGGTCCGCCGCCGGGCGCAGCAGGAACGGCCGGATGAAGCGGCACTGGCGCAGGACCGTCTGGCGGTAGCGGCGATAGGCGTCGGCATCGCGCGGCGAATGGCGGCGCAACTCGCGGCGCAGCTGGGCCGGGTCGGCATGGTAGCCGAAATTCGCCCCGTCGCGGGTGAAGCTCGCGCCGCCCTCGTAGGGGATCACCTGCAGCCCGAAGCGCGGCAGGTCGAGATCGCGCACGATCTCGCGCCGCAGGAGCGAGCAGACATAGGAGCAGTTCGAATAGGTCCAGCCGGGCATCAGCGAGCGGCTGACCGCGGCGCCGCCGATCCAGTCGTTGCGTTCCACGACCAGCGTCTTCAGCCCCGCCTTCTGCAGGTAGCAGGCGGTGGTCAGGCCGTTATGGCCCGCGCCGGCGACGATGGCGTCGTAGCGGCCGTGCTCTGTCATCGGACCCCTCCGTCGAGTCGGCGCAGGGTAGCCGGAACGAGGGCGCCGGTAAAGTTTGAATGAGCGCTCAAATAAATTTTTCTGGACCGGGGGCGCGCGAAGCAGGTATAGATCGGGAGCGCAGCGCAGGGGCATCATGGCGGAAAGCGACACCCGAACCGAACCCGATAGCCGTTCGTCAGCGGACGGGCCGGAGGCGACCGCGCGCGAACGCAAGGAGCGCAAGGCCAATGCCGACCGGCGGCGCCGGCAGCTGATCGAGGCGACGCTGCGCTCGGTCGTCCGGCACGGGCTGGCGCGCAGCACGCTGGCCACGGTGGCGCGCGAGGCGGGGCTCTCGCAGGGGGTGGCGGTGTTCTACTTCCAGACCAAGCAGGGCCTCTTCGATGCGGCGCTGCGTCATGCCTA
>SLPP01000344.1 GCA_007131945.1 Paracoccaceae bacterium
GCCGAGCCGGGGCGGTATCGGACCGCGCGCACGCCCTACATGCGCGAGATCATGGACCGGCTGTCGCCCGGCGATCCCACGCAACGCGTTGTGTTTCAGAAAGCTGCACAGGTCGGCGCGACGGAAGCGGGCAACAACTGGATCGGTTTCGTCATCCACCAGGCGCCGGGCCCGATGCTGGCGGTCCAGCCGACGGTGGAACTGGCCAAGCGCAACTCGCGCCAACGGATCGACCCGCTGATCGAGGAAAGCCCCGAGCTGCGCGAGCGGGTCAAACCGGCGCGCTCGCGCGACGCCGGCAACACGATGTTGTCCAAGGAGTTCGCGGGCGGCATCCTGATCATGACCGGCGCAAACTCGGCGGTCGGGCTGCGCTCGACCCCGGCGCGCTACATCTTCCTCGACGAGGTCGATGCCTATCCGGCCTCGGCCGACGAGGAAGGCGACCCGGTCACGCTGGCCGAGGCGCGCTCGCTCACCTTCGCCCACCGGCGCAAGGTGTTCCTGGTCTCGACCCCGACGATCCGGGGGCTGAGCCGGATCGAGCGCGAGTTCGAGGCCAGCGACCAGCGGCGCTTCTTCGTGCCCTGCCCGCACTGCGGCCATGCGCAATGGCTGAAGTTCGAGCGACTGCGCTGGGACAAGGGTCAGCCCGAGACGGCGGCATACCACTGCGAAGGCTGCGAGGCCCCCATCGCCGAGCATCACAAGACGGCGATGCTGGCGGCGGGCGAGTGGCACGCGACGGCCACGGCCGCCGACCCGCTGACCGTCGGCTACCACCTCTCGGCGCTCTACTCGCCGGTGGGCTGGCTGAGCTGGGCACGGATCGCGCGGGCGCACGAGGCGGCACGGGGATCGGACGAGGCGATGCGGGCGTTCCGGAACACCATCCTCGGCGAGACCTGGATGGAGACCGGCGAGGCGCCCGACTGGCAGCGGCTGGCCGACCGCCGCGAGGCGTGGGCGCCCGGCACCGTCCCCGCGGGCGGACTCTTCCTGACCGCCGGGGCGGACGTGCAGAAGGACCGGATCGAGGTCGATGTCTGGGCCTGGGGCCGCGGGCTGGAAAGCTGGCTCGTGGATCACATCGTCCTGGAAGGCGGCCCGGGCGATCCCGCCTGCTGGCAGAAGCTGACCGACCTGCTCGGGCGCACATGGGTGCATGCGAGCGGCCAGCACCTGACCATCGCCCGGCTCGCCATCGACACCGGCTTCGAAACGAGCGCCGTCTATGGCTGGGCCCGGGCTGTGGGCTTCGCGCAGGTGGTGCCGGTGAAGGGCGTCGAGGGCTTCAACCGCGCGAGCCCGGTGACGGGCCCGACCTATGTCGACGCCACCGTCGCCGGCCGACGACTGCGCCGCGGTGCGCGGCTCTGGACCGTCGCCACCTCGACCTTCAAGGCCGAGACCTACCGCTTCCTGCGGCAGGAGCGGCCCACGGTCGAAGAGATCGCGACCGGTGCATCGTTCCCGGCCGGAACGGTGCATCTGCCGAACTGGGCGGACGGCGAATGGCTGAAGCAGCTCACCGCCGAGCAGCTGGTCACGGTGAAGACCAGGCGCGGCTTCTCGAAGCTCGAATGGCAGAAGCTGCGAGAGCGAAACGAGGCATTGGACCTGCGCGTCTACGCCCGTGCAGCCGCCTGGATCGCCGGCGCGGACCGCTGGCCCGAGGCACGCTGGGCCGATCTGGAAGCGCAGCTCGGGGTGACGGCGAAGCAGGACGGGTCCGAGGCTCGTCCGGTAACGGCGCCGTCCGTGCCGACTCGAACTATGCCGCGCCGGCGCACGGTGCGCTCGAACTACATGAGGTGACCCATGGCCACGGCCGCAGAACTCCGCGCCCGCCGCGAGGCGCTCGCCGCTCAGCGGTCCTCCGGGATCGCACGCTTCAGCTACGACGGCAAGACCGTCGAGTATCGCAGCATGGCCGAGATCGACCGGGCGCTCGAGGCGCTGGATCGGGAGATCGCTTCCGCCGAGGGGCGGCGGATCGTGCGGCAGGTCCGCGTAACGACGGCGAAGGGGCTGTGACGCCATGGGGCTCGTTGACCTGTTCCGCCGCTGGGCAACCGGCGGCCCCGCGGCCATGCGCGCGCGTCTCGAAGGCGCGATGGCGCAGCGGCGGCTGCGCGACTGGAACCCGCCGTTCGAGAACATCAACGCGCTGGTGGCCTCGGGCGGGCCGCGGCTGCTGGCGCGGCGGATTCGGGATTCCGCGCCGTCCGCGCATTTCACGCGCCCATGCCGCGCCGCCAGGCGACCGCCGCCCCCTCGGCGCCGAGCGCGGCGCCGATGTCGATGACCGGATGCATGGCGAACTCGAAGACCGCGAAGGTCGACGTCATCTGCTGAAGCGCCTCCAGGTCGTCCGTCTCGATCACCGCGAAGCCCCCATACTCACCCACCCGGACCAGGAACTGGTGGAAGGTAACCGCTTCGGGCGGGCTCCAATGCTGCATCATCTCCAGCACCCGCTCCTGCGCGGCTTCGGCATCCGCCGCGCTTCCCCATGCGCGCTCGCGCCACATCATCACGAATTTCATGGCTCAACCTCCCTCTGACGAGTCCGTCGATCATCGCACCGAAAGCGTTGACCGGATTCACCCGTTCGGGTGATGATCTGCGTGAAACGCGGGGTGAGGCATGGAGGAGAATCGCCTTCACGCCCTGATTGGCGAAATCTACGACCGCTGCCTCGATCCGGTGCGGGCGCCGGAGGTCGGCCGAGCCATCGAACAGGCCCTCGGTATCGGCAGCTCGATCCACTTCATCGCCGAGCGTGGAACCGGCCGGATGGTCAGGCTCATCTCCGCCTCGGAGAACTTCGACGCCGATGCCCGGCGCGACTACGCCGCCCACTACCACGACTGCAACGTCTGGTTTCAGCGCGCCCTGCCGCACCCGCCGCCGATCGTTCGGCGCGGCGAGGATCTCATCGAGGAGCGCGAATTCCTGCGCACCGAGTTCTGCGCCGACTGGTGCTCGCGCGTCTCGATCTTCCATATGATCGGCTGTACCTACCCGCTCCCGGGTGGCGTGGTCGGCGCCAGCGGCGTGCACCGGACCCGCCGGCAGGGCCCCTTCGGCGATGGCGACGTGCGCCTCTACGCGCTCCTGATGCGACACTTCGCCCGTGCCGTGGGACTGGCGCTCCGGCTCGGCGTGCAGGCCGGTCAGTCCGCGCTCGCGCCCGAGGTCATCGAGGCGCTGGGCGTCGGCGTCGTCCTCGTGCAGGCCGACCGTCGGGTGGTCCAGGTCAACCGCGTGGCCGCGGCGGTGCTGGCCCGGCGGCGCTGGCTGACGGTGGTGGACGGCCGCCTGCGTAGCGTCCATCACGGCAGCCTCGGCGTGCTGTCCTGGCACATCGCCGCGGCCGCGCAGACCGCCGCGGGCGCGGGACTGGACGCGGGGGCGCTGCTACGCCTGCGCGCCCCCGGGGGCGAGGCGCTGCCGGTACTGATCTCGCCCTTTCGCGTGGCCGAGGGCGCCTGGGGTAGGCTCTGGCCCACCGCCGCGGTCCTTTTTCGCGATCCGGCGGTCCGCGATCTGCCGCCGGCGGCGTCGATCGCGGCTGCCTATGACCTGAGCCCCGCCGAAGCCGGCCTCGTCGCGCTCATCGCGGATGGAAACACCCTTGTCGAAGCTGCTGGCCGGGCCGGGATCAGCCTCAACACCGCCAAGAGCCAGCTCAAATCTGTCTTCGCGCGCACGACCTTTGCCCGTCAGGCCGACCTGATCGCCGACATCCGCGCCAACCCGCTCTTGCGGATTCTGGCAACCCCGCGCGTCGCCGATTGCCCAGGATTGTCCGGCGCGCGCTGACGTGCCCGAGCACAGGCTCAGCGCGCAGACATGGCCAAGGGTTTCGGAGCCGCGCGCGGCTCCGGCATCCCAAGCCTCGAAACGCTTGACCCTACGACAGCGTGGTCGAGAGCGGCAGTTCAGAGCTGCGCCAGACGACCGGATCGGTGTCTTCGAGTTCGATGCGGATGCGGCCGATGGTTTCCGATACGGGGCAGTCTCTGGATGGCGACGGCCTGAGCATAGAAGGCGGGCCGCATGGCAAAAACCGCA
>SLPP01000157.1 GCA_007131945.1 Paracoccaceae bacterium
GCAAGGATGATCCGGGACGCGGTCCTGTGGATGGACGCGCACATCATCGCGCTCGACAAGCCGCCGGGCCTGCCCAGCCAGGGCGGCTCGGGCCAGGGGACGCGGCATGTCGACGCCCTGACCGAGGCGCTGAGATTCGGCTACAAGGACCGCCCGGTGCTGGTCCACCGGCTGGACAGGGACACCTCGGGCGTGATGCTCCTCGCCCGCACGCCGCGCATCGCCCGCCGCCTGGGCGAGGCGTTCCGCGCCCGCACGACGCGCAAGATCTACTGGGCCATCGTCGCCGGTGTGCCCAGCCCGGCGATGGGCACGATCCGCTACGGGCTGGTCAAGGCCGGCGGGCCGCGGTCGGAGAAGATGCGCTGCCTCCATCCCGACCAGGTCGCCGCGACCGAGGGGGCGAAACGCGCGACCACCGACTACGCCGTCCTCGCCCGGCTGGGCAGCCGCGCCGCCTGGGTGGCGCTGGTCCCGGTCACCGGCCGCACCCACCAGCTGCGCGCGCATATGGCCGAGATCGGGCACCCGATCGTCGGCGACGGCAAGTATGGCGGCTCGGGGCAGGAGAACCCCGGCGACGGCTGGGGCGCGCAACTGGGCGGCGAGATCAGCCGCAAGCTGCACCTGCATGCCCGCTCGATCCGCTTCGAGCACCCGATCACCGGCGAGAGCGTCACGGTCACCGCCCCCCTGCCGCCGCATATGGCGAAAAGCTGGGCGGTCTTCGGCTGGTCCGAGACCGACGTGCCCGCCGACCCGTTCGAGGCCGAGGCATGAGCCCGCGGCTGATCGTCTTCGACATCGACGGCACGCTGGTCGACAGCCAGGCGCAGATCCACGCCGCCATGACCCGCGCCTTCGAGGCGCATGGCCTGCCGGTCCTGCCGCGCGAGACGGTGCTCTCCATCGTCGGCCTGTCGCTGCCCGACGCCATCGCCCGGCTGGTTTCCGACCCCGATGTCGCGCTGCATGCCGCGCTCGCCCGGTCCTACCGCGAGGCCTTCTTCGCCATGCGCGCGCAGCAAACCGCGCCCCTCTATCCCGGCGCGCGCGACGCGCTCGAACGCCTTGCCGGCCGCGACGACCTGGTCCTGGGCGTCGCCACCGGCAAGTCGCGCCGCGGGCTCGACCATGTCCTCGCCGCCCACGGCCTCGCGGGTCTCTTCCGCACCACGCAGGTCGCCGACGACCACCCGTCGAAGCCGCACCCCGCCATGTTGCGCGCGGCGCTCGCCGAGACCGGCATCGACCCCGCCGACGCGGTGATGATCGGCGACACGAGCTACGACATGGAGATGGGCCGCGCCGCCGGCACCCGCCGGCTGGGCGTCGCCTGGGGTTATCACGCGCCCGCGGCGCTGGCCGAGGCCGGCGCGGACCGGGTCATCGACGGTTTCGCGGCGCTCGGCCCCGCGCTCGAGGCGCTGTGGGAGGCGGCATGAGCGGCTGGGCGGCGAAACGCTTCTGGAGCGAGGTCGCGGTCGAGACGGTCGGGGAGGGCTTCACCGTCCGGCTCGACGGGCGCGCGCTGCGCACCCCGGCGAAGGCGCCGCTGAAGCTGCCGACCCGGGCGCTGGCCGATCTCGTCGCCGCCGAATGGGCCGCGCAGGAGGGCGCGATCCGGCCCGAGACGATGCCGGCGACGCGCGCCGCCAATGCCGCCATCGACAAGGTGCGCGGCCAGAAGTCCGAGGTCGCGGAGCTGATCGCGGCCTATGGCGCGACCGATCTTCTGTGCTACCGCGCCGCGGCGCCGGCGCCGCTGGTCGAGCGGCAGGCGGCGGCCTGGGATCCGCTGCTCGAATGGTCGGCGCGGCGTTTCGGCGTCGCCTGGCAGGTGACGACCGGGGTGATGCCGCAGGACCAGCCACGGGCGACGCTCGACCGGCTCGCCGCCCATGTCGCGGGCTATTCCGCCTTCGAACTGACCGCGCTGCACGATCTGGTGGCGCTCTCGGGTTCGCTGGTGATCGGGCTCGCCGCCACCGAGGTGCAGGCCCCGCCCGACGCGCTCTGGCGCGTCTCGCGCGTCGACGAGGACTGGCAGATCGCGCAATGGGGCGAGGATGCCGAGGCCGCGGCGCTGGCAGCGACGCGCCGGCAGGGCTTCCTCGACGCCTGCCGCTTCTTCGCCGCCTGCCGCTGACGGCGCCGCCCGCGGCCCGTCTGTAACCCGCCCGTGGCGGGCACGATTGTCTTGACGGGCCGGATTTCTCGGAACAGAGTTGACTTCGCGGAAGACGCGCGACAGGCGCCGACGAAGCGGCATGTCTTCGCAGATCAACCGGCAGCCAATGGGCCGCAACCGGGCCCTAATATACCGTCGTCGACGACGGTCCTACAGGATGAGGTAAATGATGAGGAAATCCGTACTTTTCGGCACGCTGGCAGCGGGTGCGCTGGCGGCCGGCATGGCGTCCGCGCAGACGCTCAACGATGTCCAGTCGCGCGGCGAACTGAACTGCGGCGTCTCGACCGGCGTCAACGGTTTCTCGGCGCCTGACGCGAACGGCGTCTGGCAGGGCTTCGACGTCGCCGTCTGCCGCGCGGTAGCGGCGGCGGTGCTGGGCGACCCGATGGCGGTCAACTTCGTGCCGACCACCGGCCAGACCCGCTTCACCGCGCTCGCCTCGGGCGAGGTCGACATGCTGTCGCGCAACACGACCTGGACGTTTTCGCGCGACGTCGACCTGCGTTTCACCTTCACCGGCATCAACTACTACGACGGCCAGGGCTTCATGGTGAACCGCGGCCTCGGCGTCTCCTCGGCGACCGAGCTTGACGGCGCGACGGTCTGCATCCAGACTGGGACGACGACCGAGCTCAACCTCGCCGACTATTTCCGCGTCAACGGCATGAGCTACGAGCCGGTGCCGATCGAGACCAATGCCGAGGCGCAGCAGCAGTACCTCGCCGGCGCCTGCGACGTCTACACGACCGATGTCTCGGGCCTCGCTGCGACGCGGGCGAGCTTCGAGAACCCGGGCGACCATGTCATCCTGCCCGAGGTCATCTCGAAGGAGCCGCTGGGGCCGCTCGTCCGGCACGGCGACGACCAGTGGGCCGATATCGTCCGCTGGGTGCTGAACGCGCTGATCGCGGCCGAGGAACTGGGCGTCACCTCGGCCAACCTCGCCGAGCTTGCCGCCGGCACCAACAACCCCGAGATCAACCGCCTGCTGGGCACCGAGGGCAACTTCGGCGAGATGTTCGGGCTCGACAACGAATGGGGTGTGCGCGCCATCGCCGCGGGCGGCAACTATGGCGAGATCTTCGCCGCCAATATCGGCGAGGCGACACCGATCGGGCTCGCCCGCGGGCTCAACGCCCAGTGGACCCAGGGCGGGTTGATGTACTCGCCACCCTTCCGCTGAGACGGAACCGGGGCGCGCGGTGGTCACACCGCGCGCCTTTTTCATCGACGAACGCATAAGGCGCGGCCCCCGAGCGATGTGACGCGCGCGGGGCAGGAAAGACCGACCGCGCCACTGCAGGGAGATGCCGATGGCCATCACGCAGAGCGGGCCCCCGCGCGACACCTTCCGCGTGAGCATGCTGCTCTACGACACGCGGTACCGGTCCTACACGATCCAGATCTTCGTGCTGATGCTCTTGATGCTCGGCGCGGCCTGGCTGATCGACAACACGGTCCGCAACCTCCAGGCGCTGGGCAAGGACTTCTCCTTCGCCTTCCTGTGGAACATCGCCGGCTACGACATCAGCCAGCGGCCGATCCCCTACGACAGCACCATGACGCATGGTCGCGCGGCGATCGTGGGCTTTCTCAACACCATCATCCTTGCGATCATGGCCTGCGTCCTGGCGACCGTGGTCGGCGTGATCGCCGGCGTGCTCCGGCTTTCCAACAACTGGATGGTCGCGCGGCTGATGACCGTCTATGTCGAGGTCTTCCGCAACATCCCGACGCTGCTGTGGATCCTCGTCTTCGGCGCCATCATGACCGAGGCGATGCCGGCACCCTCGGCCTTCCGCGGCGACGATCCCACGGCCAGCATGGTGATCTTCGACTCGGTCGCGATCACCAATCGCGGCGTCTACGTGCCGGC
>SLPP01000292.1 GCA_007131945.1 Paracoccaceae bacterium
CATCCGCCGTCGCCAGCACGATCTCGGCCCGCCAGACAAGCTTGCGCGGCGTGTTGCGGTTGGAGATCAGGGCTCGAAGCTCGGCACGGTCAGCGGGGCCAAGGTAAAGGAAGATGTCGGAACGTCTCATCCGCCAACTATGGCACAACAGGCCGCGCCTGGGAATCTTATGTCAAGTTGGGAACACTAGGCAGCGCTTCATCAGGGCGATGCGCTGCGCCGTGGTGATGTTGCCGGAATGGTTGAGCAGGATGACATGCTGGAAGAAGCGCTGCAGGCGACGACAGGTGGACGCAACCAGAGCGCGAGACGGCCGCTCCGTCACAATGTGGGTCAGATTGACGGTGCGGGCGCCCGGGTCCGAGCCCATGGCCACGGGCGGTACGACGAGATTCTTGGGCGCACTGCCCCCGGAAGTGCCGGTCCGCGCTTCGTGTATGCGGGCACTGACATTCTTTGCCAAACTGACTGCCGGTAATCCTGCCACCTGCCGCAGGGCGCACGATATGTTCCAGTCAGGAAGAGCCTATTTTGCGATGAGCTGATCCATCGTCAGCGCAGGCTGGTCGCAACCAGCCTCGCCCACGATGCGTGCCGGCACTCCCGCGACGGTTTTGCAGGGCGGCACATCGGTCAAAACGACAGAGCCTGCCGCGATCCGCGTGCAACGACCGATCGTAATATTGCCCAGAACCTTCGCGCCCGCCCCGATCAGGACGCCATCGCCGATCTTTGGGTGGCGGTCATCGTGCTCCTTTCCAGTGCCGCCCAGCGTGACGGAATGCAGCATTGACACATTGTCGCCCACCGCCGCCGTTTCACCGATTACGATGGAATGCGCGTGGTCAATCATGATCCCCTTGCCGATCTTTGCGGCTGGATGGATGTCAACGCCGAACACCTCGGAGACACGCATCTGCACGAGATAGGCGAGATCGCGCCGACGCTGCTGCCAGAGCCAGTGGCCGATGCGATAGGCTTGGACTGCCTGAAATCCCTTGAAATACATGATCGGTTGCAGGAAGCGCGTGCAGGCCGGATCTCGGTCATAGACGGCGACCAGATCGGCGCGGGCGGCCGCGCCCAGCCACGAGTCGGCGACATACGCTTCCTCGGCGATTTCGCGCAGGATCTGCTCGCTGAGTTCCTGCGAGGCAAGCTTGAGCGAGAAGCGGTAAGCCAGTGCCCGTTCCATCGTCGGATGGTGAAGGAGACTGTTATGCAAGACCCCACCGATCAGCGGTTCTTCGGCCACCGCTTCGCGCGCCTCCTCGCAGATCCGTGCCCAGACCGGGTCGAGCTTGGCAAGCTTCTGATAGGCTTCGGGCATGGCGGGGCTCCGTTTCCGATTCGCTTAACATAATCGAAACGGCGTTGGTTTCCAGAGGTCGTCCGATTGCCGAAGCAGGCACGGGTATCTGCATCCGTGCGTTGGCGGATAACCCTACCCCACGGTCTGTACCCCCTCACTTCCCGAAAGCGTCGCGATCAAGTGTCGATCTCTACGCGGGCGAATGGGCCGGGACCGAAACGTTCGGAAATCTGCGCGACCGCCAGTTCGAAGGCGCCGGTGATCCCGTCGGAGGCTTGCTCAACGGTCGAATAGCTCCATTCAGGCGCGGACAGTATCATTTCTCGGCGGATCGTGCCGCCCGCCTCGATGCGCAGGAGGTAGCGCTCAGAATCCTCGCCCAGCGGCACGTCAAAGAGGTCCCAGTCGTCGCCGTCGATCCGCGTGCGCCTTGTCCAGTCCAACAAGACCGCGCCAGCGCTATCCCGGCGCGCACGAAGATGCACCGGCGCATACGGGCGTAGGCCGATCCCGCGGAAAGAGCGAACCTCGCTAACATAGACCGGGTCGTCCGGAGCCCGACTGCCCGGCCCGATCCGGTAGTGTCGTTCGATCTTGCGCAAGTTGAGCGGCAGATCGATCTGACGCAATGCCGCGTCGACGCGCACGATCTGGCTCTTTACGGGCCAGGCGTGTGGTGCCACCGCCTCGGTCCCGAAAAGCCCGCGCAGCAGATTGCGCAGCCGCCAGATTCCCGGCCCGACCGGTTCAGCTTCTGCAAACTGAAAGAGTTCCCAGTCTTCACCGTCGCCGATAGCCATGAGATTTGCGCCTTCGAGCACGCCACGCCTGCTGGCGGAGGCAAGCGCGAGATCGTCGGGTAGCTCCACCAGAAGGTCCATCCGCGCCCAGACACTCGGCCGCGCATTCGGCAATGGCGTAAGGCTCGCTCCGATCATGGCCCGCTCGGTGAGCAGGGCGTTAAGCGGCGGCTCGTCCGCTCCTTCGACGAAGTCGTAGACCGCGACGCTGCCGGGCCAGGGGCGAGCGGCCACCGCCAAGTGAGGCGCATGCTCCACTTCGTCGCCGCGCATCAGCGGAAGGTCCAGAAAGACTGGCAGGACCGGTGCCGTCGCAGCATGGATACGCAACGGTACCTGCTCTTCAACGACATCCCCTCCGCGATACACGCCGGGCTCGACCCGCACGGCCTCGACCTCGCGTGGGCCGGTGAGCTCCAACCGATCGACACGGTAGTGACGCAGTCCGTCAGTGGTCTCGAGTTCGACGACATCGCCGGCACGGACGGACGAGGACGGGGCGAGGCTGAAGCGCGCGACGTCGCGCGCCACGCGGGCCTCGGCCATCCAGCGGCCGACTGTATTGCGCGCCTCGGCGCGTGTCATCAGAAGCGAGAGTTCGCTTTGCTGGGCGTCACTTTCGTCGTGATCGGGAAGAACGGTCTCGGCACTGCGTGCGTCGAAGTCTCCCTCGGCCTCGATATAGGTCAACCGGACGCGCCCCGGGACTTCTGGCTCCGGCGCGCGGATCGTCTCTATATCCCCGCCATCACGCGCAACGAGATCCTCGCCGGTGACGCGCCGCACCGCACGGCCGTCGCGCATCTGGAATACCAGCGCTCCCTCGCGCTCGATCACCTCGAAACCGTGTGCCAGCATAAGGGGTTGCAGCATCGCCCGACCGGTCTGCGTGGAGGCCGTGGCGTAACCCCGTACGACCCCGTAGAGACGAGTTACATCGCAGGCTCGCACGCCTGCGGTCTCGCAGATCTCAGCTACCACCGCAGCCAGCGGCTGGTTCATCGCGCGCCCGGTGAGCCAATGCCCGCGCGCCCAGTTGTCGCCGTCCGACCAGAGGTCGCGACGGCCCGGAAACCAGGGGAAGGGACGCGCATCCCATGCCCAGACATGGGCCCGAGTCCAGTCGACCATCGGCCCGTGGTAAACGGGCGAGACGGGATTGTTTGCGGGATCGGTCCAGTATTCGGCGAGCGCGCGCAGGTACTGCATCTGAATCAAGTCGTCGCGCTGACCGTTCGAATGCCAGGGCAAGCTCGATTCCGAGGATTTGGGATCGAGGAACTTGTTTGGCTGGTTCGTTCCCTTGTCGATCGCCGCGCAACCGATCTCGGTGAACCAGACCGGTTTCGAGCGCGGCTGCCAGGGGCTGGGTTCTGCCACCCGCACGCCGTCCACGCGGTCGTGGTGCGGGTTCTCCCACCAGGCGCGGAGGTCCTTGTAGCGCCAGATCCAGGGTTCGCCATGTGTGTCATCGGTGATCGGGCTGCGCGCCTGATCCTCGCGCGCATGAGGGTCGGAATAGTACCAGTCGAACCCCTCGCCACCGGCGACATTGGCCTTGAGGTATTCAGTGTCGTAAATTGTGCTAAAGTCACCTTCGGCTAAGTCGAGATGATCGTCGCCGTCGCGCCAGTCCGATAATGGCATGTAGTTGTCGATTCCGATGAAATCGATGTCCGGGTCGGCCCAGAGCGAGTCGAGATGAAAATAGCGGTTCCCCTCGGCGTCGTGATAGCCGAAATACTCGCTCCAGTCGGCAGCATAGGTGAGCTTGACACCCGGACCGAGGATCTCACGGACATCGCGAACAAGTTTGATCATCTCGGCAACTGCCGGAAAGGAGTCTCCGGCGCTGCGGATTTGCGTCAGCGCGCGCATCTCGGAGCCGATGCAGAATGCGTCAACCCCATCCGAGGCTGCGCAAAGCGCTGCATTGTGCAGGATGAACCGTCGATAGGACCACTGGTTGGGACCGGTGTAGGTGACCTTGCCCGGACTGATCGAGAAATGCTGTGGCCCGACGGTGCCGAAAAAGGCGGCGACCTCAGACTCCGCAGCGGCGGTCCTATCCGGTGTTCCATCGCGACCCGGTGCGACCGAAAGCGTGATCCGACCGCGCCAGGGCAGAAATGGTTGACCGATCGTGCCGGTCCACGGATCGGGCAGCGAATTGCCCGCCAGCTGATCCATCAGGATGAACGGGTAGAAGACGACCTTTTGTCCGGCTCGGTTCATCGCCCTGATCGCCTCTAGCATAGAGGCGTCAGAGGGCGTGCCACCGTAGACCGGTTGGCCATCGATGCGCGGAAGTGTCATGGCGTCGCTACGCGACAGCCCGCTCACTTTCCAGCTCTGGTTGGCATTGCGTCGGCTCGTCTCAACCTTGGGGCGGATCCGGCAATCGCCGCAGCGAAGGTCGTCACCGAACCACGAGACCACCATCAGGCCCGACTGCACATTGGGCAGTTCGGTTTGCAAGGCTTCCAGCGAAGCCGCAAAATCGGTGCCGCCGGTAGGAGAGTTGACATTGATCACCCGGCGGATTCCAAGCCCGTCATTCTGATTGACCGGTGTCGTGGCGAGAGCGTACTCACCGGATCCCGGCATCCAGGCAACCGCGCGCACCGCGTCTTGGAGGGTGGTCTGACTCGGCACCTGCGCCATGCGCAGCACCTCGAAGGAAAAACCGGGTATCCGATTGCCGAACGGACCGAGATCGAGGTCCTCCATCACCACATATGCGGTTCCACGGTAGGCCGGCGCATTGCCCGGTCCCTCGATCGCCTCGATCTTCGGATCGGGCAACTGGTCCGCTGCACCGGTATAGAGCCGAAAGTTCAGGTCATTGCGATCCATCTCCTCGCCGTCGGCCCAGATGCGACCGAGGCCGGAGATTTCGCCCTCGCAGAGCGCGATCGCGAGATTGACCGTATAGCGCGACGGATCGCGTACCCTCGGCCCGAGTCCACCTTTCGTGCGTCGCGACCGACCGCGCCGTTCCTCGAAGTTCGAAGCCCAGATCACATGTCCCGCAACCCGCATTCGGCCCCAGATCCTCGGCAGCGCAAGGCCCTCTCCGGCAGCAGTGATGCGAAGCCGGTCAATTCGCCCGTGATCGACCGCGCGCGATCCCAGACCCATCAAGCGCTGATCGATCACGCGCCCAACTGTCGCGCCGATCGCGCGGCCGACGACGGCACCCGAAAGCCCCAGGACCGCGCCGCCGAACTGTGCGCCGGCAGCCGCACCCACCGCAGAAAGAACCAGTGTCGCCATGAGCTTGGTCCCGTTCTTCAGATCATTTCGAATCGCGCCACGATGCGCCGCCGCCAAGGCGCGCTCAGCGAACTCTCGACGACGCCATGATGCTCGTAGGCGTGGATGAACCGTGCCGGTTCGTCCGGGCCGCACTCAATCAGGATGCCCAGATGCCGCGCCGCCGAGCCCACGCGCATCCGGAACAGAAGGACCTGACCAGTGCCCAGGCTGGCATCGCGTGGCAGTTCGACAAGGTGCCGTCCAAGCGCTTGCCAGAGCCGCTCGCCCGCGTCGATCTCGGTCCAGCCGCCGCCATAGACCGGCACTACAGCCAGTTCGCGTCCGTGCAGTTCGCGCCAGATCCCTCGTACGAGTCCCAGGCAGTCACACCCTATCCCCTTGCGCGAGCCAAGGTGACAAAACGGCGTGCCCAGCCATTCATGTGCCAAACGCGCCACGTCTTTTCCGCTGGGGGCGGTCATCGGCGACGCCCGCCGTCATTGACGCCGCCGTCACGGGGCATCAGGGCAAGCCAATCCTCGTTGGGGATATGCGGAAAGCCACGAAAGTTTAACTGGTTGCCGAACTTCTCGCGACAGGTGACAAAACGCTTGTCGCAGCCGGCCTCGATACGAACCGCATCGCCCGGCATCGGCGTCGCCCCTGGTGCTGTCCAGAGTTCGATCCGGCGCGCATTTCCCGCAGAGCCATCGCGTCGCACAATGCTTTCGAGACCAGTCGCCCCGCCGTCCAGGAACTGGACACGCCCATGCACGAACCAGCCGATCGGGAACTCGACTAGCGCAGGCAGATAAAGGATGCCGCCGGCTTCCTCGAGCGCGGTGATCTCGCAGACATCGAAGAACCCTGGTGACGCCATGTCGAAACGACAGGCTGAATCACCCAAAACAGCCGGGCAAAGTGCGCCGAAGACGCGCCCGCCACTCCGCGAAAGTGGCTCGCTGAGCCCGCGCAACTCGACCCGAAAGGCACCCCCTGCGCGCGTAATCTCTCCGAGCGTGCCGCGAAAGAGGAGGCGACGGTCCGCGATGACGTTCCAGTCTAGCTCCCAGATACGCAACTCGGCGACGTCGTAGCGCCCGGCGAGGATGTCGGCTTCGGTGAGGGCATCGCTTCGCAGTGCCCCGGCAGCTTCGGTATTGTCGACGGAGAGACCGGTGGTCTGCGTCAGTGCCTTCGCCGTCATCCCGGTCTCGGCCCTGAACAGGATGCCGTCGAAGGTTAGATCACGGTCGTGATCGGTGAAGCCAATAACCACACCGTCACGGCGCTCGAGTGCCCAAGCGCGCGCGCGCGTTGTCGTCGTGTCGCTCACAGCCGAACCTCGATCACAGGTATCTTGGGGATTTCACCGGCCGCGAAGCCAGCCATCGAGACCTGGATCAGGTCGGTGTCGAAGCGCACCGGAACGTCGAATTCGAAACCGGCCGTCACCGTCGCGCCGGTCGGGGGCGGCGCGTCAAATGTCACGATCCCCGTCGCGGCATCGAGCGTCCAGCCCGCGGCCAGATCCGATCCGTCGATCGCAACCCTAACAGTACCCTCGATCGGCTTGCGAATCGGACGCGTAACGCTCGATCCGCCCGACTGGTAGAGCTTGATCAACTGAAAGACAGCTGTCTCACTGTCGCCATGCCCCAAAACCTGGTCGGTCGCAGTGACCGGCTGCGAGGCGCGTGCCGACTTGAAGTCAGCCCAATCCTTCCAGCGAAAGGCGAAGAGCATGCCTTGGCGCGCCTCGAAGAATGCGATGACCATCTCCAGATCATCGAGCGAACGGAGTCCGAGCCCGGCATCATAGCGCCGCCGTGACTGCGCCCAAGGTGTGTTGCGTTCTTCGTGCCCATTGGCGAAAGTTACGATCTCGGTGCGTCGTTCGGGGCCGCCCATCGAACCAAAACTTAGATTCGCGGGAAACCGGACGTCGTGGAAGGTCATGGCTTCACCCGTTCCTTTGCCCTTGCGCAAGCAGGCGGTTCATTTGCGCCGCGATCTGGCTCTGGCTACGTTCGAAACCGGCGACATCCGGGGTCGAGATGTTGAAGACGACATTGACGGCACGACTGCCTCCACCCTCGGCACGCACACCCAGACGACCGTCGGCGCCGCGGGTGAGCGGCATGATCGCCTCGGGGCCCGCCTCACCCATCAGCCCGGCGCCACCGCGCATTGGAAAGGCGATGGGGCCCGAGACCACGCCTCCCTTCGCGAATGGCATGACGCGGCCCTGGGTGAAGGTACCGCCCTGCGCAAACGGCAATACGTTTGACATGACGCCGGCAAGTCCCGAGGCCAGCGCCCCGCCGACCGCATTCTGCACCGGCCGCATCGCGGTATTGTAGAGCGTGTTGGTGATTGACTGGCCCAGCTGACGCATCGCATCCGAAAGCCGCCCGCCATCGAATACCACGCCATCGAACGCGCGGCGCATTCCCGAACCGAAACTCCGGGACATACCCTCGACCTCGCGCCCGGTCACGTTCAGCGTGCGGCCCATCTTTGCAAGTTCCGCATCAAACGCCGAGATCATGTCCGCGGTAGGCCCCAGGCGTGCCTCGAGCTGCGCGATCTGGGCGCTGAGATCGTCAAGTTGAGTCATCCGTTCCCCCGCATGTCGTCTGATTCACCTTGTCCGGAAACCGCGTCATCAGCGCGTCGAGAGAAGCGCGCGAAAATCCCGGATCGGCACCTTCGCGACCCATCATGATCATCAGTTCTATGGGCGTCAGCGCCCAGAAATCCCGCGGTTCCAGGCCCAGCCCGTGTAGCCCGGCACGCATGAGACCTGGCCAGTCGATACGCTGGTTCGCCCCGGCCATCAGCCGGACTCGGGCAAGGCAAAGGCCCGCGCCAGAAGCTTCGCGGCGACGCGCGCCGCCTCGACCGGTCCGCCCGAAATCTCGGCGTCGGCGAGGATCTCGGCATCGCCCTTCCATCCGCCGCCGCGAAGCCCTGCGAAAATCAGCGCCAGAACGTCGCGCACCGAAAAGTGCCCCCGTTCGAACCGTTCGACGAGTTCGACGAGACTTCCGGCCCCAAGCGCTTCTTCGAGCTCCGCCAACGCGCCGAGCGTGAGCTTCAGCACATACCGCTCGCCGTTCAGAACCAACGCAACCTCGCCCGTATAGGGATTGGGCATCTCCGTCTCCTCAGAGCGCCGTGAAACCCAGCGCACCAGCCGAGGCGAGCGACAGCTCGTAGGTCGTCTCGCCATTGTGCGTGCCAGCGTACTCGATCGAAGTGATCTGAAATCGTCCCTCGATCGCACCGAAGTCGGGAATAATCACTTGCATTTGAGGAGTTTCGCCGGCGAAGAAGGCGGCGCGCGCCCGTTCATCGGTCGCCGTGTCGCGAAAGACGCCAGAGCCCGAGAGTGACGCAGCCTTGACGCCAGCGCCGGCCAGCAACTCGCGCCAGCCGCCATGGCTGTCGAGGTTCGTCGAGTCGACGGTTTCTGCGTTGAAGCTGATGCGCGTCGCCCGCAGGCCGGCAACGGTCTCGAAGTCACCGCTTCCGGTCATGTCCATCTTGATCAAGAGATCCTTGCCCTTCTGAACGGCCATTCTGTGTCTCCAGTATCTGCTGTATCTGCGCCTGTAGCGCGTTACCCTTCGATACGCGCCCGGAAGCGCAACTCGATCCGACGACCCCTTCCACCTTCGATCCGGCGCGCCTGTGCTTGGTGGAACCAAATCCCGACCAAGCGACCCTCTTCGAGTGTCAATGGCGGATCCTGCAGAAGATCGCTTATCCGACCGGCGATCCGCTTGGCGGTTACGAAGCCTGCAGCATAGCTCACCACCGTGACCGTGAAGCGATGCTCGGCACCCGGGCCGCTGGCATCTGAACGGTCGATCACATCTTCCGGGCCCAGCACAACGAAGTTGCCACGGGGTGTGCCTGGCGGCGGAGCGTCATGTACTGGCGCCCCGAGCGACGCCAACTCCTGATCGGCCCGAAGGTGCTCGTAGATTGCCTCCTGCAGTCCGGCCGCGCTGAGGTAGCTCATGCTGGGACCTCCTCGTGCGCGTGGCAGATCAGGAAGGCGCCCAACGGGTCGGCCTCGCTGACTGTGAGGATCCGGAATATTCGCGTTCCCTCGCGAAACCGCTGGTCGGGGCGCGGCCTTTGTGGGCTGCCCTGCGGGGCCGCCCGAAGGAAAATGCGAAAACGCATCTGGCTTTCCGGAACGATTTCGCCGCGCAGTTCGCGCCCGCTAACCGGCCGCAACTCGGTCCAGAGTGTGCCGAGCGTTACCCAGGCGAGTTCGTGCCCCCCTGCCCCGTCATCCGTGGCTTGGGCCTCTTCCAGCGCCATAGGCCGGTTGAGCGAATACACCGTCATCCGCGATGCCCTCCGGCCGTCAACCTTATCGGAGTCCACCGCGCGATGAGTTCTTCGACAGCCGCAGGCATCGAGGCACTTGCGCCCGTCCGGGCCTCGAAGTACTGCGCGGCAAGCAGTTGCACTGCCTGAGCCAAATCGTCGGGCACCGAATCCCAGCTGATCCCGAAACCGGCGGTGAAGTCGACCTCGACCTGCCCGCCCACCGGGATCGCCGGCAGCATTGCACCGGTCGCCACGATCTGCGGCCGGTGACGGTCGCCGATAAGGCGATAGCGCCCGGGCAAGACCGTGATGTGCGCGCCGTTGCGATTGCGCAAGGAGATCGCCTCGACCGAGGTCACGGGGGCCACCGGCAGCGTCTGTGCGTCGACCGTGCGCCAGGCTCGTAGGACCAGGCGATAGCTCCGCTGAACGAGTGCCTTGCCCGTCCGCGCCTCGACGCGGGCGATCGCCGCCGAGAGATACTGCGCCAGTTCCGGATCGAGCGCCGCCTCGTTCGCAAAGCCCGTTCCCAAGCGCAGATGCGTCCGGAAGACGGCCACCGGAAGACTCTCCACCGTCACACTCGAGGTTTCGATCAGCTCCATGCGTCTCTCCTGGATCCCCATTCGGAAAGTGGCGCAGACACGCACCCGCACCGCTCGGACGGAGGGGAGCAGCTGGACGATGCGAGTTGACGCCGCACTTGCACGTACGCCCCGCGCGCCTGCGCCGGGATCAGGCCGAACCGGCTCGCCAGCCGGTCCGGCCCGATTCTCAGTTCTCGGCGAACTTCAGAAGCTTGATTGCCTTGAAGTCGGTGATGTCGCCGCCGACGCGCTTGGTCGCGTAGAACAACACGTTCGGTTTGGCGCTGAACGGGTCGCGCAGCACGCGCAGGTCCGGCCGCTCGGCAATGGTGTAACCGGCACGGAAGTCGCCGAAGGCGATAGCATGGGCGTCGGGGCCGATATCCGGCATGTCCTCGGCGACGAGCACCGGGTAGCCCATCAGCCGCGCAGGCTCGCCGGCCGCCAGCCCGTCCGACCACAGGAAGCGGCCGTCGGCGTCCTTCATCTTGCGCACGGCGCCGGCGGTCTTGGAATTCATCACGAAGACCGCGTTGGCGCGATAGCCGGCGTCCAGCGCATAGACCAGGTCGACGATCGCGTCGGCCGAGTTCGTCGCCGCGAAATCGCCTGTCGCGCCGGTCGCGACATAGCCCAGTTCGCCCCAGTCGGCGACGTTGTCCGACACGATCGCATGGTCGAGGAACCCGCGCGGCTTGTCGACGCCGTCGCCGTGGATGAATGCCGCGGCCTCGGCGCGCGCGAACTTCTGCGCGATCCGCTCGGCAAGCCAGCCCTCGACGTCGAAGGCGCTGTCTTCTAGCAGGCGCTGGCTCGCCTTCGGCATCGCCGAGAGTTCGTGCAGACGGATCGAGATGCGGTCCAGCACCGGCGTCGAGCTGTCCGAGACCGGGTCGGTCTCGCTCGCCCAGCCCGAGCCGATCTCGCTGTGATCGACGAGCACGTCGAAGCTCGAGGCCTCGACCTGGACGACATTGGCGATCGAACGCAGCGACGACGCGGCATAGAGCACGCCGCGGATGCGGTCGCTTGTCTGCGGGTCGACGAGGTAGCCGCCCTCGGAATTGACGGCGGTGTTCATGCCCTTGCCTTCCAGCACGAGGCCGCGCAGGGCGTCGTCGTCGCCCGAGCGGAGATAGGCGTCAAACGCCTTGAGGTGCAGGTTCTCACCGGCGTCACCGGCCGACAGCGCCGGGCGATGGGTCTTGATCGAAAGTTTGCGGTCCAGCATTGTCAGACGCTCGTCGTGTTGTTTCAGATTGCTCTTGATCTCGGCGCGGAAGGACTTGATCTCGTTCACGAAACCGTCCAGTGCCGACTTCAGTTGACGCGCCTCGCCGCCAGGCTCGAGCGCCGTCCCCATCTCCTGGCCGTAGCCCGGAACCTGTGGTGTCATGGCTGCCATCCTTGTCTGATTGCACCATTCGTTGCGCCGGGTCCGCCCGGCCTCGGGGCGGGGACGAAACCCTGCCCGCCTGCGTCGCGCCGACCGCGGCCGTCGCGCCGTATCCGGATGCGAACGCGGTGCATCCCGATCATTCCCTCAACGCCGCGCGCGCGGCCTCAAGGCCCTCGGCGAGGGTGCTCATCATGCGCGCCGAAGCGTTGTCGAACCCGGCTCGCTTGGCTGCGACGCGCGCCACCGAAAGCATCGGAAACGTCACCAGCGACACTTCCCACAGGTCGAGTTCCAGCAGCTTCCGCCCGCCGCCCGGCAACTTCTCGGCCTTGACCGTCCGGTAGCCAATGGACAGCCCGTCGACCGCGCCCGCCTCCATCAGCGCCACCGCCTCGCGGCCCCGCGCGACCTCGGTCAGCAACCGGCCCTTCACCCACAACCCGCGCGTATCCTCGCGCACCTCGTCCCAGACGCCGATCGGCTGGGTCGCGTCGTGCTGCCAGAGCATCCGCACGCGCCCGCCTGCCACCCCGAGCCTTTCCAGCGACGCGGCGTAGGCGCCGGGCATGACAATGTCGCCACCCTGGTCGCGCTCGCCGAAGATTGAGGCGTAACCGGCGACGATCGAGCCGTCCTGCACCTTGAGCCCCGCGTCGGGACGGCGAAACTTGGTCTCCCACATCGTCCGATGCCCTCTCAGAACCGCGTCGCAACCAGGGCAAGCGCCCCGTGCATCAACACCCCGGCCGCGACCCCGTAGACCGCCAGCCACAGCCGCTTCTCCAGCCGCTCGATCGCCGCCTCGATCCGGCTCAGCCGGTATTCGAGGCCGGCCCGGCGCTCCTCCTCCACCCGCTCCTGCGCATCGATCCGCGCCTGCGCCAGATCGAAACTGTCATAGAGGAACCGCGAGCCGCCCACGGTGCGTCGCGCGACGTTCATGTGTCCTCCGCCAGCCGCGGCAGCCCCAGAAGCACGCGCTTCTCGGCATCGGTGAGGAAGCTTGCCTCGCTCACGCGGCGCCACTGCTGCTCGCGCTCGGTCGCCAACGCTGGAACCTGGTCGAGGTCCGGTTTCAGCTCGACCGCCTCGCCGGCATGCCCGGCGAGCCAGTATCCCAGCGCCGCGGTCACCTTCGCCGCCAGCGGCAGGACCGTCAGCCGGTAGAAGGCCCGGTTCGCCTCCTGGTAATTTGCATAGGTCGCATCGCCCGGAATACCCATCAGCATTGGCGGCACGCCGAAGGCGATCGCGATCTCGCGCGCCGCGGCTTCCTTCGTCTTGTGAAATTCCATGTCCGAGGGCGAAAAACCCATCGGTTTCCAGTCGAGCCCGCCTTCCAGCAGCATCGGGCGACCGGCATTTCGCGCACCCATGTGGTGCATCTCCATCTCGGATTGGAGCCGTTCGAACTGCTCGTTCGACATCGTCCCCTGTCCTTCGGCGCCCTTGTAGATGATCGCGCCCGAGGGGCGGGCGGCATTGTCCAGAAGCGCCTTCGACCAGCGCGACGCGGCGTTGTGCACGTCGATGGCCGTCGCCGCGGCCTCCAGCGGCGACAGCCCGTAATGGTCGTCGGCCGGGTGGTAGGCGCGGATATGGCAGATCGGCATCTCGGTAGTTTCCGCGCCCATCACGAAGCGGTGCTTGCGGCCGCCGACCGCGTAGTCATAGGCCTGCGGCCAGCCATCCGGTCCGGGCACCACGCTCATCCGGTCGGCGCGCAGCACGTGCAACTCAGCCGGGAGCCCGCCTGCCGGCGCCACCGCCTCGACGTAGGCGTTTCCCGACAGCAGGAGCTGCGCGTAGATCGCCTCGAGGAATTCAGCCTTGCCCTGCACAGGATTCGGTCGCCGGATCAGTGACAGCAGCGGATGCTGCTCGTAGCGCCGCTCGGCATCCTGCAGGATCAGCGGCAATGCAGCCGCCGCTTCCGAGATCAGACGGACGACGCGGAATCCCATCGGATTTCCCTGAAAGCCGACGCGGCTCAGCGAGGCGGTGTCGCGCGCGGTCCAGCTGACCCTCGTCGCCGCCTGGATCGCAGCGACCTTGCCGATCGAGCCCGCCGTCAGCGGGCCGACCGCCGATGCCTTGGCTTCGGGCACCGTCGCGGCCGATCGGCGAAAGAAATCGAACATGCGAAACCTCTCCGTTTGCCAGTGCGGTGCCGGTGCGGCGGCAGGGGCCGCTTTCCAGACATGACGTCCCGCCGGACCCAGACGTCCCGAACCGACGCCCCATCGGTCACGCAGGGTTTTCTGCCAATTTTCTGAACAAGCGAAAACGCGAACGTACGCTGCACGCGCAACGGCCCGGACAGCGACCCCGGGCCGCGGCTCAGGCGACCAGCGCCTCGGCCCGTTTCAGGTCCACGCTGACCAGCTGGCTCACGCCCAGCTCGGCCATCGTCACGCCGAACAGCCGGTCCATCCGCGCCATGGTGATCGCGTTGTGGGTGATGATCAGGAAGCGCGTCTCGGTGCGGCGCGTCATCTCGTCCAGGAGGTCGCAGAAACGCACCACGTTCGCGTCGTCGAGCGGCGCGTCGACCTCGTCGAGCACGCAAATCGGCGCCGGGTTGGCCAGGAACACCGCGAAGATCAGCGCCAGCGCGGTCAGCGTCTGCTCGCCGCCCGAAAGCAGGCTCAGCGAGGCGAGCTTCTTCCCCGGCGGTTGGCACAGGATCTCGAGCCCCGCCTCCAGCGGGTCGTCAGACTCGACCAGGACGAGGCGCGCCTCGCCGCCACCGAAGAGATGCGTGAAGAGCGTGCCGAAATTCGCGTTCACCTGGTCGAAGGCGGCCAGGAGCCGCTCGCGCCCCTCGCGGTTGAGCGCGCCGATCCCCGCCCGCAGCTTGGCGACCGCGGCTTCCAGATCGGCGCGTTCGCGGATCAGCGCGTCGTGCTCGGCCTGCAACTCGCGCGCATCCTCCTCGGCCCGCAGGTTCACCGCCCCCAGCGCGTCGCGGGCCCGGCGCAGCCGCGCGATCTCCTGCTCCAGCGCCTCGGCAGCGGGCATGGTCTCGGGGTCCACGTCGAGACGCGTGAGCAGCGCCTGCGGCGTCGTCTCGAGTTCCTCCCCGATCCGGTCCGCGGCCGCCTGCACGGCCTCGGCGGCGGCGTCGACGCG
>SLPP01000331.1 GCA_007131945.1 Paracoccaceae bacterium
CGGCCGCGCGGCAAGTTCCATCGCCTCGCCCGCGCGCGCGATGTCATAGGCGCGCTCGCCCTCGACCTTCACCGCCGAGAATTGCGGCGGCACCTGCAGGATCTCGCCGCGAAAGGCGCCGAGCGCCAACTCGATCCCGGCATCCGAAGGCCGCGCGTCCGAGGTTGCTATCACCTTGCCCTCGGCATCGTCTGTCGTCGTCGCCGCGCCGAAACGGACCCCGAAACGGTAGCATTTCAGCGCATCGGTGACGAAGGGCACGGTCTTCGTCGCCTCGCCCAGCGCCACCGCCAGCACGCCCGTCGCCGCCGGGTCGAGCGTGCCGGCATGGCCCGCCTTCGCCGCCTTCAGCGCCCAGCGGACCTTGCCCACGACCGCGGTCGAGGTGACACCTGCCGGTTTGTCCACCACCAGCCAGCCGCTGATCGCCCGCCCCTTGCGTCCGCGTCCCATGATCGCCCCCGACATGTCCGTGGCGGCGCGGTCTATCGCCTTCGCGCCGGTCGATCAAGGCGGGGACATGGGCAGGGCGAGGACCGATTCCGGTGGATAAGTGGCGCGGCCCAAGGTTATATCGCGACTTTCCGCTTTACAGGTCATCGCTTTTCACCCACCATATCTTGTACGGGCGGGGAAGAACCGCGCGGCACGTTGAAAAGGCTTCATCTGCTAGTGGTGGCCGACGCGTGCGGCGCAACATCGCGGAAAGGCCGGGCCATGTCGCTTTGGGAAGACAGCATCCTCACCGACGAGATCCACCCCATCGACATCGTCGAGACGCTCGCCGAACACCATTCATGGGAGTTCGACCGCGTCACCGACGACCAGATCGCCATGTCGGTCGCGGGCAGCTGGCGCGCCTACGCGCTCACCCTGGCCTGGTCGCCGGGCGATGCGACGCTGCGGCTGATCTGCACCTTCGAGCTCGACCCGCCCGAATCGCGCATGGACGCACTGATGACGGTGCTCAACGAGGCCAACGACCTGTGCTGGGGCGGCGCCTTCACCTGGTGGGCGGGCCAGCGGCTGATGGTCTGGCGCTACGGGCTGATCCTGTCGGGCGACCAGGTCGCCGCGCCCGAGCAGATCGACCAGATGATCCGCACCGCGGTCGAGGCCTGCGAGCGGTTCTACCCGGCCTTCCAGATGGTCGCCTGGGCCGACCGTGCGCCCGACAACGCGATCCGGCTGGCCATTGCGCGCGGCTACGGCCGGGCCTAAGCTCCGCCCCCGCAGGAAAGGGGGGCGAGATGGATCTGACGGAGGCGACGGAAAGGGGCCTGGTGCTCCTCGGCTGCGGCAAGATGGGTTCGGCGCTGCTGGCGGGATGGCTTTCGCGAGGCGTGGATCCGAACGCGGTGCAGGTGATCGAGCCGCGGCCGTCGGACTGGCTGAAGGGCACGGGCGTCGGGCTGAACGGACCCCTGCCGACCGCCCCTTCGGTCGTGGTGCTTGCCGTGAAACCGCAGATGATGGCCGAGGCGCTGCCGCAGATCGCCGCACTGGCGGGGCCCGAGACGCTCTTCGTCTCGATCGCCGCGGGCACGTCGCTGGCGCGGCTCGCCGGCCATCTGGGCGACGGAGCGAGCATCGTGCGCGCGATGCCCAATACCCCCGCCGCGGTCGGTCGCGGGATCACCGCGCTGATCGGCAACGACCGCGTCGCTGATGCACAGATGGGCCTCGCCGAAGCGTTGATGGCGGCGGTCGGGCAGACCGTGAGGCTGGAAAGCGAGGCGCAGATGGATGCGGTGACGGCGGTCTCGGGCTCGGGGCCGGCCTATGTCTTCCACCTGATCGAGACGCTGGCCGCGGCCGGCGAGGCGCAAGGCCTGCCCGCGGACATGGCGTTGCACTTGGCGCGCGCGACCGTTGCGGGCGCGGGCGCGCTGGCCGAGGCGGCGGAGGAGGATCCGGCGACGTTGCGGCAGAACGTGACCAGCCCCGGCGGCACGACCGAGGCGGCGCTGAAGGTGCTGATGGATCCCGAAACCGGCTTTCCCCCGCTTCTGCGGCGCACCGTCGCCGCCGCTGCCGCCCGGGGGAAGGAGCTTGACGCATGACCATTTCCTTCGACGACTTTCTAAAGGTCGATATCCGGGTCGGCACCGTGACGCGTGCCGAACCCTTCCCCGAGGCGAAGAAACCGGCGCTGAAGCTCTGGGTCGATTTCGGTCCCGAGATCGGTGAGCGGAGATCCTCGGCCCAGATCACGGTGCATTACGCGCCCGAGGAGTTGGTCGGCCGGCAGGTCCTTGGCGTCGTGAACTTTCCGCCGCGGCAGATCGGGCCGATGCGGTCCGAGGTGCTGGTGCTGGGGCTCGCGGACGGAAATGGCGACATCGTGCTGATCGCGCCGGAACGCTCGGTGCCGGACGGGGCGCGGCTGTGCTGAAGCTTTTCCTATCGCGCCCCCTGCCCGACCGTGTCATCGCCGCAGCGCGCGAGGGTTTCGACGTCACCGTGCGCGAGAGCACCGCGCCGATGTCGCGCGCCGAGATGCTGGAAGCGCTTGCCGGCCAGGACATCATCGCGCCGACCTTGGGGGATACCTTCTCGGCCGAGCTTTTCGCCGCGGCCCCGCCCCCCCGCGCGCGGCTGCTGGCGAATTTCGGCGTCGGCTACAACCATATCGATGTCGCGGCCGCCCGCGCGGCGGGGCTCGAGGTGACGAACACACCCGGCGCGGTAACCGACGCCACCGCCGATATCGCGCTGACGCTGATGCTGATGAGCGCGCGACGCGTCGGCGAAGGCGAACGGCTGGTGCGCGCCGGGCGCTGGGAAGGCTGGCACCCGACGCAGCTTCTGGGCCTGCACATGAGCGGCAAGACGCTGGGTATCGTCGGCATGGGCCGGATCGGCCAGGCGATCGCGCGGCGCGGGCAATTCGGCTTCGGCATGGCGGTCGTCTACTTCACACGCACGCCGCGTCCGCTGCCCGACCTGCCCGACGCGCGCGCCCTGCCCCGGCTCCACGACGTGATGGAAGCGGCCGATATCGTCGCCGTGGCGGTGCCGGCGAGCGCCGAGACGCATCACCTGATCGACGCCGCCGCGCTTGCCGCCATGCGGTCGCACGCGCATCTGGTCAACATCGCCCGCGGCGACGTGATCGACGAGACGGCGCTGATCGCCGCGCTGCAGGCGGGCCGGATCGCCGGCGCCGGGCTCGACGTCTACGAGCACGAGCCGCACGTCCCCGACGCGTTGCGCGCGATGGAGAATGTCGTGCTGCTCCCGCATCTGGGCACCGCCGCGCTCGAGGTGCGCGAGGCGATGGGGATGATGGTCCTGGAGAATGCCCGCGCCTTCCGCGACGGGCGGGAGTTGCCGAATGTCGTCTGAAACGGGTCTCGGTTCGACGCTGAAGCGGCTGGGGGCGGCGTTGTTGAACGCGACGCTGCTGCTGCTGGTCGCGATCCTGATCCTCGCCGTGGTGCTGATCGGCCAGCTGCGAGGCCTGGCGCAGGAGACCCGCGCGGCCAGCCAGGCCGAGATCGCCGCGCTGGAAACCCGGCTTGCCGAGACCCAGGCAACCGCCCGCCAGGCGCTGGAGGCGCTCGAGGCGCTGGAAGCCCGCCGTGCACCGCCACCCGCCCCCGGCGCGATCCGTCTGGCACCGGAGACCGGCGAGCTGCCCGCGGACCTGGAAGCGGTCGAACGCGCGCTGATGTCGCTCGTGGCCGAACTTGCCGCGCTGCGCATCGCGCCGCTCGACCCCGAGACGCTCGAGCGCGACGAGGAGGGGCTGATCCGCTGGCTGGTGCTGGTCATCCTGCGCACCGTCGCCCGCGGCATCCTCGAACCCGAGGGCTGAACCCGAGCGGTTCTCGCCAGATGCGCAAGTTGCGCATCTTGTTCAGTCCTTTGTTTCTGAACGGAAACGTCTTCGCCGTTAACCGGAACGCAACCTTCGGCTGCGGCGTCCGTGCGGTTCGCAGGACGGAGGCGACACCGTCTATCCCAGCGCCCGCCGCAGCGCCGCCTCCAGCGCCACCACATCCGGCGCCGGCGTGAAGAGTTGCCGCAGGCCGGGTTCGGCGAAGCCCTGGGTAATCACGTGCTCGACAAGCGCGACCAGCGGCTGCCAGTAGCCGGCGAGGTCAAGCAGCAGGATCGGTTTGCGATGCAGCCCGATCTGCGCCCAGGTCAGCACCTCGAAGAACTCGTCGAGCGTCCCCGCCCCGCCCGGCAGCACGACGATCGCGTCGGAATTGGCGAACATCACCTTCTTGCGCTCGTGCATCGTCTCGGTGACGACGAGATGCGTCAGGTCTCGCCGCGCCGCCTCGCGCGCCATCAGGTGCTGCGGGATCACGCCGAGGCAGGCCCCGCCCGCGCCCCGCGCGGTACGCGCAACCTCGCCCATGAGCCCGATATCGCCGGCACCGTAGACCAGCCGCCAGCGGTTCTGCGCAAGCATCGTGCCGGTGCTGCGCGCCGTTTCGGCGAGGACCGCGTCGCGCCCAGGCCGTGCGCCGCAGAAAACGCAGATCGAGGCCGTGAATGACTGCATGCCCCTCCTTACCGCCTGCCAGAGCGATGAAACGGAATTGTTTTGCCGCGCGTTCGACACGTTGCTACAACGGATAAACTCTTGCGGAAACGGGAAATGTCTTCGGCCCTGCAGCGAACGGTTGTTTTCGGCGGCGTCGTCCTGGCGCTGGCTCTGGCGGCGTATGCGCTGCGCGATACCATGCCGCCGCCGGTCGGGCTGCGCGATGCCGCGTTTCCGCCGGTCGAGGCACCGGAACGGGCGGAGGTGTTCGCACCGGACGAGCCCGCCGCGCCGGTTGCCGAGCCGCCTTCCTTCGACGTGGTGCGCGTTGCGGCCGATGGCGGGGCGCTGGTGGCCGGCGCGGCGACCCCGGGTGCGTCGGTGATCCTGCGCGTCGACGGCGCGCCGGTGGCCGAGACGCTGGCCGACGCGGCCGGGCAGTTCGTGCTCCTCTTCGCGCTCGACCCGTCCGACGCGCCGCAGACGATGACGCTCGAGACGCGGCGCGCCGATGGGCAGGTACAGGAAGCAACCGACACGGTGATCCTGGCACCGCGGCCCGAGACGACGCTTGCCGCGCTGGACCCTGGCGCAGATGCGGCGGCTGGCGACACGAATGCGGGTTCGGTGTTTTCCGACACGGTTGCCGAGATCGCGGCCGTGCCGCTCGATACGCCCGCCGCAGATGCCGAGCGACCCTTGCGCAGCGAAACCTTCGCCTCCGATCTGCCGGGCGCGATCGACGCGCCGGGTGAACCGTCCGGGGCCGATCTGCCCGCGCCCGGCGCGGTGGCGGTCGCCCCGGTCGCGCCGGATCGGCCGTCGCTCGCGCCGCCCGACGAGCATGTGGCGCCTGCCGGGCCGCCGCCTCTCTTGCCCCCACCCGCCGCCGAGGAGACCGAATCCGAGATTGCCGTCGCCGCGTCCGAGGCGGAGATTGCAGCGCCGGCCGCGCAGGCCGCGCTGCTGCCGCCCGCCTTCCTGCTGCGCGAGGGCGGCGCCGTCGAACTGAGTGGCCCGGCGCCGCAACCCGCCGATGCGGTGGTCATCGACGCGATCAGCTATGCCGAGACCGGCGAGGTGATGATCTCGGGCCGCGCAGGACGAGGCGATCCCGAAGCGCAGGTGCAACTCTATCTCGACAACCGGCCGGTGGCGCTGGCGCAGGCCGAGGACGGGGCGTGGAGCGTCGCCGTGCCCGAACTCGCGCCCGGGCTCTACACGCTGCGTGCCGACCAGCTGGCCGGCGACGGCCGCGTCGCTGCCCGGTTCGAGACGCCGTTCCAGCGCGCCGCGCCCGAGGAGATCGCCCGCCCCCCTGCCCGGCCCGGCGGCGACGGCGCGGCGCGCGTGAACCTGGTCACGGTGCAGCCGGGCAACTCGCTGTGGCGGATATCGCGCGAGCATTACGGCGAGGGCGTGCGCTACGTGCAGATCTACAACGCCAATGTCGATCAGATCCGTGACCCCGACCTGATCTATCCCGGCCAGGTCTTCGTCCTGCCCGACTGAGCCGCCCCTTTCCTTCCGGCAGGGCCGGGGCTACGTCTCGCCCGAGCAAGCACGGATTCCCGACCCAATGAGCATCGCCAGCGAGACGCCAGCGACCGCCTTGCCCGAGCGCCCGCCGCAGGAGGCCTCGGGCTGGGCTACGATCCGCAAGGTCGGCCCCTATCTCTGGCCCGAGGGCGAGGCCGGGGTGAAGCTGCGCGTGGTCGCCGCGCTGGCGCTGCTGGTGATCGCCAAGCTGATCGCGGTCGGTACGCCGCTTCTCTACAAGGCCGCGGTCGATGCGCTGGCCCCCGCCGACGCCGGCACCGGCTGGCTGGTCGGCGTGGGCGCGGTCGGGCTGACCATCGCCTACGGGGTGGCGCGGCTGCTGAATGTGGGCTTCCAGCAGTTGCGCGACGCGGTCTTCGCCGTCGTCGGCCAGCGCGCGCTGCGCAGACTGGCGCTGGAGACCTTCACCCATATCCACCGCCTGAGCCTGCGCTATCACCTGACGCGCAAGACCGGGGGCCTGAGCCGGATCATCGAGCGCGGGGTGAAGGGCGTCGATTTCCTGCTGCGGTTCCTCCTCTTCTCGATCGGGCCGTTGATCCTCGAACTCCTGCTCATCGCGATCATCTTCGTCGTGCTCTTCGACGCGCGCTACCTCGCCACGATCGTCGTCACCATCGCGATCTACATCTGGTTCACCTTCAAGATCACCGAGTGGCGGGTGAAGATCCGGCGCGAGATGAACAACCAGGACACCGACGCCAACCAGAAGGCGATCGACAGCCTGCTGAACTTCGAAACCGTCAAGTATTTCAACGCCGAGGAGCGCGAGGCGCGGCGCTATGACGGGGCGATGGCGAAATACGAGAGCGCGGCGCTGAAGACCGCCTATTCGCTCGCCTTCCTCAATACCGGGCAGTCGGCGATCATCACCGCCGGGCTCGTCATCGTCATGGTGCTGGCGGCGATCGGCGTCGAGCAGGGGCAGCTGACCGTGGGCGATTTCGTCATGGTCAACGCCTACATGATCCAGATCACCATGCCGCTCAATTTCCTCGGCACGGTCTATCGCGAGATCCGCCAGTCGCTCGTCGACATGGGCGAGATGTTCGGGCTTCTCGGCCAGCCGCCCGATGTCGTCGAGGCACCGGACGCAAAGCCGTTGAAATTGCAGGGCGCTGGCGTGCGGCTTGAGAATGTGCGCTTCGCCTATGACCCGGCGCGGCCGATCCTGAAGGGGATCACGCTCGACGTCGCGCCCGGCGCGAAGGTGGCGCTGGTGGGCGCCTCGGGGTCGGGGAAATCGACGATCGGGCGGCTTCTGTTCCGGTTCTACGACGTGACCGGGGGGCGGGTGCTGATCGACGGGCGGGACGTCCGGCGGTTGACGCTCGACAGCCTGCACCGGGCGATTGGGGTGGTGCCGCAGGATACGGTGCTGTTCAACGACACGATCTTTTACAACATCGCTTACGGCAAGGACGACGCGACGCGCGACGAGGTGATCGCGGCGGCGCAGGCGGCGCGCATCCACGACTTCATCGAGACCCTGCCTGAAGGTTACGACACCCAGGTCGGCGAGCGCGGCCTGAAGCTGTCGGGCGGCGAGAAGCAGCGCGTCGGAATTGCCCGTACACTGTTGAAAAACCCGGCTATTCTGCTGCTGGACGAGGCTACCTCGGCGCTCGATACGCAGACCGAGCGCGACATCCAGGAGAGCCTGCGCGCGATGGGCCGGGGGCGGACGGTGATCACCATCGCGCACCGGCTGTCGACCGTGGTCGACGCCGACCGGATCGTGGTGCTGGAAGCCGGCGAGATCGTCGAGGAGGGCACGCACGAGGCGCTTCTGACGCTGGGCGGGCGCTACGCCGCGATGTGGGCGCGGCAGGCGCGCGAGGGGTCGGAGAGCGTCTGAACCGCCCGCTGGCAGGCGGGTGGCAGACGCGCGCGGTCGGGTAGGGATCCGTTGACGGACGGACCCGACCGTGCGGCTGCGCGCCGGGTGCAGGCCGGACCGGGGGGCACCGGGGGATTTGCGTATCCGGGGCAGGATGAAAGTGCGGGCGCGGCGCCCTGAGCCGGTGGTCAGGCGGCGAAGGCCCTGAAGCGCAGCCGCACGTAGTCGGCGTACCAGGTGCCGGTCTCGTCGCGCAGATGGGCGAGGCGGCGTTCGGTGTCGGCGACGACCGACTGGCGCGAGGCGGTGTCGAGATCGGGCATGAAGGGCGCGCCAAAGGTGGCGAGCCAGCCCTTGAGGCCAGTCGGCAGCGGCGTCGGGCGCTGGATGAGCGCGATGGTCTCGACCCGGAAGCCGGCGGCTTCGAGCCGGGCGCGCTGCGCGGTGGGCGTCGGGAAATCCCACGGCGAGGGCGGGACCGGGTGGCCGGCGGCCTCGAGGCTCGCGGTCAGCGCGGTGACGACGGCGGCGACATTGCCGAAGCCGCCCTGCTCGGCGACGAGCCGCCCGCCCGGCTTCAGCGCGGCGTGGATGTTGCGCAGGACCCGCGGCGGGTCGCGCATCCAGTGCAGCGCCGCGTTCGAGAAGACGGCGTCGCAAAGCCCTGATCCGAAGGGATCGTGCGCGTCCTGCTCGAGTACCCTGATGCCGCGGGCGCGGGCGCGGGCGGCCATGTCCGGGTCGGGTTCGAGCCCGGTGACCCGCGCCCCGGCCTCGCGGATGCGCGCGGTCAGCACCCCGTCGCCGCAGCCGAGGTCGAGAATCGCCTCGCCCAGCCGGGGCGCCAGCAGCTCGAGCACCGCCGCACCGAGTTCGGGCACGAATCCGGCGTGGCGGGCATAGCCTTCGGCGTTCCACTCCTGCCCGGCCGAAGGGCGACTCTCACTCGTCATGTTTCTTTTTGTTTGCTGGACGTTGCGAGTGTAAGCTGACGCCGCACATGAACTTCTAGCCCTTCACGAAGATCTCGCCTGGAAGCGTGCAGAACTTCTCGCAGCCGGTCTCGGTGATGCGGATGCTCTCGGTGATCTCGAGCCCGCCATCGTCGAGCCAGAGCGCGGGCATGAAGTGGAAGCACATGCCCGGCTCCAGCACCGTCATGTCGCCCCGGCGCAGCGACATCGTGCGCTCACCCCAGTCCGGCGGGTAGCTCAGCCCGATCGGGTAGCCGCAGCGGTTTTCCTTGTAGAAACCGAATCGTTCCAGCGTGGTGTTGAAGGCGTTTGCGATGTCCTCGCAGGTATTGCCGGGGCGGGCGAGCGCGAGCCCGGCCGCGGTCGCCTCCTGCACCGCCTCCTCGGCCTGGCGGTATTTCGCGGGCGGCTCGCCGAAGAAGAGCGTGCGCGAGAGCGGGCAGTGATAGCGCCGGTAGACGCCCGCGATCTCGAAGAAGTGCGGCTCGCCCGCCTGCATGGGGCGGTCGTCCCAGGTCAGGTGCGGGGCGGTCGCGTCGAGCCCCGAGGGCGTCATCGGCACGATCGCCGGGTAGTCGCCCCAGTGCCCCTCGGCCCCCAGCGTGCCGGCGCGCAGGATCTCGGCGACGAGGCGGTGCTTGGGAAGGCCGGGTTCGGCCACGTCGAGGATGGTGCGGTGCATCGCCTCGACGATGCGCGCGGCGCGGCGCATCCGCTCGATCTCGGTCTCCGACTTCACCGCCCGCTGCCAGTTCGCGAGCGCGGTCGCATCGACGAGGCGCGCCGCGGGCAGATGTTCGACCAGCACGGCATGCGCCTTGGCCGAGTAGTAGTAATTCTCGAGCTCGACGCCGATGATGCCCTTCTCCCAGCCCTTCTCGACGAGAAGCGCGGCCAGCGTCTCCATCGGGTGCTTGTCGTCGTTCTGGACATAGCTGTCGTCATAGGCGCGGATCGCGTCGTCGGGCGCGCCGATGATCGTGCGCCGGGCGCCGGCCGCGTCGATGCCGCGACCCCACCAAATGGGCGCGCCCTCGGGGCCGACGATCACCGCCTGGTGGACGTAGAAGGACCAGCCGTCATAGCCCGTCGCCCAGCACATGTTCGAGGGATCGGTGACGATCAGCGTGTCGATCCCGGCGCCCTCCATCGCGCCGCGGATGCGGGCGAGGCGGGCGGCGAAATCCTGCGGGGTGAAATCGGTGCTTTCCATGGCGTCCTTCAGTTTTCCAGCCAGATCGTGACCGGCCCGTCATTGATCAGCGCCACCTTCATCTCGGCGCCGAAGACGCCGCGTTCGACGGCGATGCCGAGGCTAGCAAGGTGGTCGGCGAAACGCGCGTAGAGCGCCTCGCCGAGCGCCGGCGGCGCGGCGCCCGAGAAACCGGGGCGGTTGCCGCGCGAGGTGTCGGCGGCGAGCGTGAACTGGCTGACGACCAGTGCGGCATTGCCGGCCTGGGCCAGCGCCAGGTTCATCTTGCCGGCCGTGTCGCGGAAGATGCGCAGCTTCGCGATCTTCTCCGCCAGCGCCTCGGCGCGGGCCTCATTGTCGTCGGGCATGGCGCAGACGAGGATCAGGAGGCCCGGCCCGACCCGGCCGACCACCCGCCCCTCGACCGTGACCGAGGCCTCGGTGACGCGCTGGAGGAGCGCACGCATCAGAAGAGTTCCCCGGCGAGAAGGAAGAGGATGATGGCGACCAGCACGGCGGCAATGGCGCCGGCGATCTTCCAGACCGACCAGGGCCGCTCGCCCTGCACCTTGCCGGTCTGGGCGTTGACGACGAAGCGGTAACTGCGTCCGCGGTAGCGGTAGGCCGCCATCCAGATCGGCAGCAGCACGTGCTTGAAGCGTTCGTCGGAATGGGTCGCGTCGAGGCTGGTGATGCGCTGCTCGTCGCCGCCGATGTCGCGGCGCACGTCCTCGCGCAGCACTTCCTCCATCCGCTCGCGCGCGATCCTGTGGCTCTCGGCGAGATCGACGGTGTAGCCCTCGGCCCGGAAACCGCTGAGATACTGGGGAGAATAGGGCGCGAGATCGGCGAGCATCCAGGGCTCCAGGCCCCGGGTGAAGCGGCGCGGCAGCGATTGCGCGGCCATGACCAGCACGTCACGGAATTGCCGCTGGACCGAGCCCGAGACGCGGCGCCAGCGGACGCGGCGGACGCGTTCGGTCTTCTTGCCCATCCGCCGCGTCTCGTAATAGGCGTCGCCGCGCTCACCGGTATAGCGGGCGCGGGCGAAGGCGTCGAAGGCCCAGTAGGGCACGTAGAGCCCGTCCATCTTGCGCTCGGGCCGGGCGTATGTCTTCAGCTCCGTCGGCGCGAACCAGAGGCCGCGCAGCCAGCGGTTCATCGCGCCGTGGGCCTCCTCCTCGGTCAGGCGGAAGGGCAGGACGGCGGCGGGCTTGATGTGGCGATGCGTGCCGGTATCGGTGACGACGGGCGAGGCGCAGAAGGGGCATTGCGCCGAATGCTGGTTGGGGTCGAATTCGACCTGGGCGCCGCAGTTCTGGCAATTGAGGACGCGTGTCTCCTCCATCGCCGCCTCGGGCAGGCGTTCGGCGAGGGCGGTTTGAAGCTCCAGCGTCTCGAGCGCCGCGTCGCGGTCGGCGTCGGAGAAGGGGATCGGCTGTTCGTGGCCGCAATACTGGCAGGTCAGCCGCTTCTGGCCGGGCGCATAGCGCAACTGCGCGCCGCATTGCGCGCAGGGAAAGCGATGCGTCTCGGCCGGGGCGGCTGCCTGAGACACGTCGGGTCAGCCGGCGGGCGGCGGCGGAGGCGGTGGCGGGGTAGCGGCGAAAAGCCGCGCCAGATCGGGCACGTCGGCCGCCTTCTTCCAGCCGTCCTGGCCGGCGGTCCAGACAAGGCTTTCGGGCGTGAGCGCGCCCTGCGCGATCATCTGCTGCAGCTGGCCGGTGCCGAAGGGCCCTTTCGTCTGGCCCGCCTCGGCCAGGTGCCACTGGGTCTCGACCGGCGGCGGCGGCGGGGCGGCTGCGGCCTGCGCGGCGGCGGGCTGACCCTGCGCCATTCCCGCCATGCCCTGGGCCATCGCCTGCCCCATGCCCATGCCCATTCCCATGCCGATGCCGGTGCCCATCCCGCTCTCGCCCTGCTCGGCGGCCTTCTGCATCGCCTGGGCGGCGGCGAACTGGGTGTACTTGTTCAGATCCCCCGCGATCCCCATCGAGGTGCGCTGGTCGAGCACCTTCTCGACCTCGGGCGGAAGCGAGATGTTCTCGATGTAGAGTTCGGGCATGGCCAGCCCGTATTCGGTCAGCGTCGGTTCGATCGCCTTGGCGACGATGTCGCTGAGATCCTTGGTATTGGCCGCCATGTCGAGCGCCGGGATGCCGGACGCGGCCAGCACGCGGCTGACCTTCTGCACGACGATGTTGCGGATCTGGTTCGCGATCTTGTCCTGGGTGAAGTCGCCGTCGGTGCCGACGATCTCCTTCATGAAGACCGCGGGGTCGGTCACCCGGATCGTGTAGGAGCCGAAGGCACGCAGCCTGAGCGGGCCGAATTCGGGATCGCGCAGCATCACCGGGTTCTGCGTGCCCCATTTCAGCCCCGGAAAACGTCGGGTCGAGACGAAGTAGACCTCGGACTTGAAGGGCGAGTTGAAGCCGTGGTCCCAGTGCTGCAGCGCGGTCAGGATCGGCAGGTTGTTGGTCTCGAGCTCGTAGAGGCCGGGGCCGAAGACATCCGCCAGTTGCCCCTCGTGGATGAAGACCGCCGCCTGCCCCTCGCGCACGGTGAGCTTGGCGCCGTACATGATCGAGTTGCCGTAGCGCTCGAACCGCCAGACCAGGCGGTCGCGGCTGTCGTCCAGCCATTCGATGACATCGATGAACTGGCCCTTGAGAAAGCTGAAGACCATCGCCCTACCCTCCGCGCCGAGACGGGTTCCGTTCTACCGGGGAATCGGCGCCGCCTCAATGCCGGCGTCGATGCGGCAAATGGCGATCAGAGCGCGGTCCAGCCGCCATCGACGCTGATCGTGGTGCCGGTGATCTGGGCGGCGGCTTCCGAGCACAGGAAGACCGCGGTGCCGCCGATCTGCTCGACCGTGGCGAACTGCTTCGACGGCTGGCGCTGCAGCATCACCTCGCGGATCACCGTCTCGCGGTCCATGTCGTGGGTCTTCATCTGGTCGGGGATCTGCGCCTCGACGAGCGGCGTCAGCACGTAGCCGGGGCAGATCGCGTTCGCCGTGATGCCCTTGCCCGCGGCTTCCAGCGCGGTGACCTTGGTCAGGCCGACGACGCCGTGCTTGGCCGCGACATAGGCCGACTTGTAGGGCGAGGCGGTGAGGCCGTGGGCGGAGGCGATGTTGATCACCCTGCCCCAGCCGGCCGCGTACATGCCCGGCAGCGCCGCGGCGGTGGTGTGGAAGGCCGAGTTCATGTTGATGGCGATGATCGCGTCCCACTTGTCGCGCGGGAACTCCTCGATCCTGGCGACGTGCTGGATGCCGGCATTGTTGACCAAGATGTCGCAACCGCCCGCCTTTTCCACCAGCGCCCGGCAGTCGGCGGGCTTCGACATGTCGGCGGCGATGTAGCGCGCCGCGACGCCGTGGCGGTCGGCAAGTTCCTTCGCCAGGGCGTGATCCTCGTCGCGGTCGGTGAAGGAATTGATCACGACCTCGGCGCCGACCGCGGCCAGCGCCTCGGCCACGCCCAGCCCGATGCCGGAGTTCGATCCGGTGACGATCGCGCGCTTGCCGCGCAGGGTGGCGTCGCTCATGGCTCTCCTCCAGATTGTTGTCGCGGTGCAGCATAGCGGGCGCGCGCGGGGACGCCATAGGTGGCGACGGCGGCCGGCGGCGGCGGGCGAAAAAAAACGCCCGCACAAGGCGGGCGTCAGTCGTTGAGGCAGGTTTCATACAGGCAAGAAACCTATCGAGCAGTGCCTCTCTTATAGCCAATCCCTCGGAGCGATCCAAGCTAAAAGTTTGAAATTGCATCCCGGGCGCGGTAGTCAGATCAAACCGGGCAGACGACGAAGATTGTCGCTCCAAGATATACAATGAGGCGAATAATGGGCAAACAGTTTCTGCTTTCGGTTGCATGCCTCATGAGTCTGTCCGCCGCGCCGGTGCCCCTTGCCGCCCAGCCCGCGCATGGCATCGCTATGTATGGCACCCCTGCCCTGCCCCCAGATCTTGTGTCCCTGCCGCATGCGAATCGGGACGCGCCCAGGGGCGGACGGGTCGTTTTCGCCGAGACGGGGGGGTTTGATTCGCTCAATCCCTACATTCTCGCCGGGACCGCCCCCTGGGGGGTGTCGCTGCTTACCGTCCAGAGCCTTCTGGGGCGAAACTACGACGAACCCTTCACGCTTTACGCCACGCTGGCCGAGTCGGTCGAGACGAACGAATCGCGCGACTTCGTCGAATTCACCCTGCGCGAGGAGGCCCGATTCGCCGACGGCAGCCCGGTGACGATCGAGGACGTGATCTGGTCCTTCGAGACGCTGGGCAGCGAGGGCCATCCGCGCTTCCGCACCGCCTGGACCAAGGTCGCCTCGATGGAGCGCACCGGGGAGCGCTCGGTGCGGCTGACCTTCACCGAGCCTGACCGCGAGCTGCCGCTGATCCTCGGCCTGCGGCCGATCCTGAGCCGCGCGCTGTTCGAGGAGCGGCGCTTTGCCGCCTCGAGCCTCGAGCCGTTGATCGGCTCGGGTCCCTATGTCGTCGACCGGTTCGAGCCCGGACGCTTCGTCAGCTTCCGCCGCAACCCCGACTGGTGGGCGGCCGATCTGCCCTTCTACGCCGGACAGTTCAACTTCGACGAGATCCGCTACGATTTCTACGGTGACGCCTCGGTCGCCTTCGAGGCGTTCCGCGCCGGCAATGTCTCGGTCTGGCGCGAGGCGAACGCCGCGCGATGGGCCTCGAACTACGACTTCCCGGCGGTGCGCGACGGTCGCGTGCGGCTGGAGGAGGTGCCGCA
>SLPP01000027.1 GCA_007131945.1 Paracoccaceae bacterium
CGCCCGCCGCGCCCGAGGGCGTCGTTTCCAGGCCATGCGCGGCCAGCAGATCGGCGCCGCGCAGGGCCTCGGCCTCGGAAATGGTCACGAAGATATCGGCATCGCGGGCCAGACCGTTCAGGGCGATCATCGAGGCTGTCTTGCAATCGAGCCGGCCCATGCAGGAGGCCGGGCCGGTCGTGTCGATCACCCTGCCCGCGCGGATGCTCTGCATCAGGGCCGGCGCTGCCTCTGGCTCGACCACGATGATTCGCGGCTCGTCCCCCCAGACGAGGCGTGCATGCGCGGCCACGGCGGCGGCCAGCCCGCCGACACCGGCTTGCAGCAGGACATGGCTCGGCGGCATGTCGATCTGCGCCACGGCCTCGGCGGCGAGTTGCAGATAGCCCTCCATCACGCGCAGCGGCAGTTCGGTATAGCCGGGCCAGGAGCTGTCGGAGAGGAGCGTCCAGCCCCGCTCCCCTGCCGCCCGTGCGGCGGCCTTCATGCCGGCCTCGTAATCGGCGCCTTCGCGCACCACCTCGGCCCCCCTGGCCTCGAGACGATCGGCGAAGGCTGCGGGCACGGTCTCGGCCAGGAAGATCACCGCGCGCGCGCCGAAGAGCCGCGCCCCCGCGGCGACGGACAGCCCGTGATTCCCCGCACTGGCGGTCACGTAGACGCGGTCGCGCAGAGCCTGACGCAGATCCGGTGCCCCCGTTGCAGCGGCCTCGCGTGCGATGGCATGGGCCGCGCCGAGCGCCTTGAAGCTGCCCAGCCCCATGCGCGCGCGCTCGTCCTTCAGCCAGAGCCGCGCCAGCCCGAGCCTTGCCGCCAGCCGCGGCAGGTCGCGCAACGGCGTCGGCGCATGCGCGGGGCATTGCCGCAGAAGGGCGCCGACATCACCGGCAGCGGCCAGCGGCAGATGCTCCGCCCTGTCCAGCCCGCGGCCACGCCAGGGGTTCAGCAAGCGATCGGCCATGTCCACTCCTTTCAGTCGCCTGGCGCCTCGTGCCGTTCCGACAGTCGCGGCGGAGATCGGCTGCCGCCCCGGGCCGGTCTTCGGTTGCGTCGCCGCGGTGGCTTGAACAAGGCGGCATCCGGTTCCCGATCGTCCCGATCCTGGCCGAACCGGGCGCTCAGATTCCGAACCGGTCGCGCAGGCGATACCAGTTCAGAAGGGCGCTGACAGCGGGGCGTCGCAGGAAATGGAAGGGAATGGGGCGCAGATCGGTTACCGGGAAATCCAGTTCCGCCTCCGGGGTTCCGCGTGCCCAGTCCGCGAGGACCCGGCCCATCGCCGTCGCCATCGCCACGCCGCGGCCATTGTAGCCGAGCGCCGCCACGGCGTTCGGGCCGACGCGGTCGAGATGCGGGTAATGGTCGGCGGTCATGGCGACGAAGCCGCCCCAGGCATGCGCCCAGTCCGCCTGCGCCAGTTGCGGATACATCTCGATCGAGGCCCTGCGCAACTTGTCCATCTGCTGCCGCGTGCCCCGCTCGCTGTAGTCGCCGCGCCCGCCCATGACGAAGCGGCCCTCGGGATCGAGGCGGAAATACAGCAGGAGCCGCCGGCTGTCCGAGGCCGAATGCCCCCCGGGTAGGATCGAACGGCGGATATTGTCCGAAAGCGGCGCCGTCGCGACCTGGATCGATCGGATCGGAACGACCGTGCGGGCCAGACCCGGCGCGAGCCCGTCGGTATAGCCGTTCGTGCACAGAAGCACGCGCCGGGCGGTCACGCCGCCTTGCGCGGTGGTCAGCCGCCACCCAGTCCCCTGGCGCTCCATCCCGGTCACGCGGCTCTGGCCATGAAGGCGCGCGCCCGCGCCCTGCGCGGCCCAGGCCAGGCCCAGGGCATAGTTCAGCGGGTGCAGGTTGCCGCCGCGCTCGTCCATCATGCCGCCCAGGTAGACATCGGTTCCGAGCAGATCCGCCGTCTCGGTTCTTGAGAGCACGCGCAGCGGCGCGCCGCGGCGCGTCCATTGCCCGACGCGCGCCTCGACGACCTTGCGCGCCTCCTCGTTGTGTATCGGCTGGATCCATCCCACCTGCTGGCCCGCGCAGTCGATCCGGTGGCGGCGGATGAGCGAGAAGACAAGGTTGGCGGCTTCACCCGAAAGGCGAACCATGCGCGACCCCATGTCCGAGCCGAAACGCGCCTCGATCGCGTCGGGATCCTCCTTCAGCCCGGGATTGACCTGCCCGCCGTTGCGCCCCGAGGCACCCCAGCCCGGCGTCTCGGCCTCGAGGAGCGTGACCGCCATGCCCGCCTCGGCCAGGTGCAATGCGGCGGAGAGGCCGGTGAACCCGCCGCCGACGATGGCGACCTCGGTCTCGGCCTGCCCGCGCAGGGGCGGGCAATCGGGCGAGGGATTGGCCGTGGCCGACCACAGGGAATTGGCGATCACCGGCGCTTCGTTTGCAATCATGGCTCCCCTCGCTGCGCTTGTCGGTTCAGTAGACCGCCGGGCTCACCACCCAGATCACCACCGTCTCCTCGGGACCGATGCACCAGAAACGGATGAGGCGCGTGGCCTCAAAGGCGAAGGAGTCGCCGGCCTGCAGGACATGTTCGGTCCCGTCGACCTCCAGCCCCAGCACACCCGACAGGACGGTGCCGCATTTCGCGCCGCTCGGATGGTTGTAGGGGGTCGGCCCGGTGGAGCCGCCGGGGCGGATGACCAGGCGCATCATCTGGATGCCGGTGCATTCATCCGGGGTCAGCAACTCCTTGACCATTCCCTTGGCGCCGAGATCGAGGACCCGGCGCTGGTGGCGTCGGACCACCAGCGGATTGCGCGCATCCTCATCCGGCCCGGCGCCGTCGAAGAGCCAGCCCACCGGCATCTCCAGCGCATTGCAGATCGCGCTGAGCGAACGCACCGAGGGCATGGCCAGCCCGCGCTCGATCTGGCTCAGAAGCCCGATGGAGATATCCGCCCGCCCGGCCACCTCCTGAAGCGAGAGCGCGCGAACCTTCCGCCGCCGGCGAAGCCGGGCGCCCAAACTGTCATCGACCGGCTCCGGGGCATCGGAGCCGGTTGCGGCCAGGGTCTTCTTCGGTTCACTCATGCTGTTGACAGCCAAACTGGACTTTGTTCATGTTGAAATACGGAACAGGAAATTTCAACCCGGTTTCACCAACAGGAGGACCTCATGAAAAGACTCACGGCCCTGTCAAGCTCCGTGGCGGTGCTCGCGCTTTCGGCGACGATCGCGTCGGCGCAGGACACGATCACCTTCACCTCGTTCGGTGGCGCCTTCCAGGACGCGCAGCGCGAAGCGCTGCTCAATCCGACGGCCGAGGCGATGGGGATCACGATCCTCGAGGACACGCTCACCGGCATCGCCGAGGTCCGCGCGCAGGTTCTCGCCGGCGCCGTGACCTGGGACATCGTCGACCTCGGGCTGGCGGACTGTGCGGCAGCCGAAAGCGAGGGCATCCTCGAGCCGCTCGACTACTCGATCATCTCGACCGAGGGATTCGATCCGGCGTCCTATTCCGATACCTGGGCGGGGATCATCTATTTTTCGACCGTGCTTGGCTACGATACCGGGCATTTTGGCGACAACCCGCCGCGCACCTGGGCCGATTTCTGGGATGTCGAGAACTTCCCCGGTGCCCGGTCGCTGCGCAACAACCCCGTCGGCACGCTCGAGATCGCGCTTCTCGCCGACGGCGTTCCGATCGACGAGATCTATCCGCTGGATCTGGACCGCGCCTTCGCCAAGATGGAGGAGATCCGCGACCATATCGACGTCTGGTGGACCTCAGGCGCGCAATCCGCGCAGCTCATCGCCGATGGCGAGGTGGACATGATCTCGATCTGGAATGGCCGCCTCGATGCCGTGATCGACGACGGGGTCGCGGCCAACTACACCTACAACCAGGGCATCGCCTCGCTCGACTGCCTGGCCATTCCGCGCGGCGCTCCGAACAAGGAGGTGGCGATGCAGGCGCTGGCGATGATGCTTGCCCCCGAGCAGCAGGCCAACATGCCGCAATACATCAACTACGGCCCGACGACCTCGCTCGCCTTCGACCAGGGGATCATCACCGACGAGCAGATGCGCATCAGCCCTTCGGCGCCCGAGAACCTCGCGCTTCAGGTCATCACCGATGCCGACTACTGGGCCGAGAACCGCGCCGCGGTGCAGGAACTCTGGGACGCCTTCATGACGCGCTGAGAGCCGCGCCTCCCGGACGGCGGCATCCGCGTGCCGCCGTCCCCTTCCGAAATCAAGGAGCGACGATGTCCGCCGTCTCGGCCAAATCCGAACCCATCCGTTTCGAAGGCGTCAGCAAGCGGTTTGGCACCTTTACCGCGCTTGACGACGTCAGCCTCGAGATCGGGTCGGGCGAATTCCTGACGCTTCTCGGCCCGTCGGGTTCGGGCAAGACCACGCTCCTTATGGTGCTTGCCGGCTTCACGCGTGCCACGAGCGGCCGCGTCCTGGTCGGCAACGAGGACATGACCCGCGTGCCGCCGCACAAGCGCGATTTCGGCATGGTCTTCCAGAACTACGCGCTCTTTCCGCACATGGACGTCTTCGGCAACGTCGCCTATCCGCTGAAGCTGCGCGGCGTGGCGAAGGCGGAGATCGGCACCCGGGTTCGGCGTGCGCTCGACCTCGTGCAGCTGTCGCATCTCGCGGATCGCGGGGTCGATCAGCTCTCGGGCGGGCAGAAGCAGCGCATCGCGCTCGCCCGCGCCATCGTCTTCGAACCGCGGGTCCTCCTGATGGACGAACCGCTCTCGGCGCTGGACAAGAACCTGCGCGAACAGATGCAGATCGAGATCCGCAACCTGCACGAGACGCTGGGCATCACCACCGTCTATGTCACCCACGACCAGCGCGAGGCGCTGACCATGTCGGACCGCGTCGTCGTCATCGATGCCGGCCGCGTCGTCCAGGTTGACACGCCGCGCGCGATCTACGAACGGCCCGCGGATTCCTTCGTGGCCGATTTCATCGGGGAATCGACGCTGCTGCCCGTCGAGCGGAACGGGCGCGGTTTCTCCTTCGCCGGCATGCCCCTGCGACTGGGCGAGGCGGCCGCGAACGGTGACTTCCTCGTCGTGCGTCCCGAGAAGCTGGGCTTTCACGACCCCGGCACCGAGGAGGAGGTCAACCTCTTCGACGGAAGCCTGCAGCAAGTTGTCTACCAGGGCGAGACGCTCCTGGCGCAGATCCGGCTGGCAAACGGCCTGCCCGTCACGCTGCGCCTCTCGACCCGGCGCGAGATGATGGCGCGTCTGCCGGAGATCGGCGCGCCGATCACGCTGGCGCTGCACCGCGACGACACGGTGATCGTGCCGGAGCACCGGAAATGACCCTGGCCCTCGACAATGCCCGCGAACTGCGCGCCGACGAACGGCGAGAGCGGTTCTCGATCCTGGGCCTGTCCTTCCCGGCGCTGATCCTAGTCACGCTCCTTGTGTTCCTGCCCGTCGGCTGGCTCTTCTGGCTGTCGGTGATCGACGGCGGGGAACTCAGCCTCATCCATTATCGCCGGCTGGCGGACGCGACGCATTTCCGCATCTTCTACGTCACTTTCGAGATCAGCATCCTGGTGACGGTGCTCGCGCTCCTGCTCGGCTATCCGCTGGCCTACCTGATGAGCCAGCTTCCGCCCCGCTGGGCCGGGATCTGCCTGATCTTCGTGCTGATCCCCTTCTGGACCTCGCTGCTGGTGCGGACCTATGCCTGGCTGGTGCTGTTGCAGCGGCGCGGGGTGATCAACCAGACGCTCCAGGACCTGGGCCTGATCGACGCGCCCCTGCGGCTGGTGCACAACTACACCGGCACGGTGATCGGCATGCTCCATATCATGCTGCCCTTCATGATCCTGCCGCTCTACGCCGCGCTGCGCACGGTCGATCCGAACTACATGCGTGCCGCCTCGAATCTCGGCGCCGGCCCGGTGCGCGCCTTCTGGACCGTGTTCTTCCCGCTCTCGCTGCCCGGCGTCTTCGCGGGCAGCCTTCTGGTCTTCATCCTCTCCCTGGGTTTCTACGTCACTCCCGCCCTTCTCGGCGGGGGCCGGGTGATGATGGTCTCGATGAAGATCCAGCAGAATGCCGGTCTCTATTTCGACTGGGGCGCGGCCTCGGCGCTGGGCGTGGTGCTGCTGGTCGTCACGCTTTTCATCTTCTGGGTGCTCAGCCGCTTCATGCGGGTCGAGCGCGTCTTCGGCGGAGGCTGATCATGCTGCTGCGGCCCGCATCCGAGACGCAGATCACCCATCTCGGCCGCCTCTGGCTCTATGTCGTGGCCGGGCTGGTGATGATGTTCCTCATCCTGCCGGTCTTCGTCGTGATCCCGATGTCGTTCTCCGACAGCCGGTTCCTGCGCTTCCCGCCCGAGGGGTTCTCGCTTCGCTGGTACGCGAGCTATCTCGGCTCGCCCGAATGGATGCGCGCGACCTGGGTGTCCTTCCAGGTGGCGGTGCTGACGACGCTTGTCGCCACGCCGCTGGGGATCGCCGCGGCCTACGGGCTGCACGTCTCGGGTGTGCGCTTCGCGCGCCTGCTCAGCCTCGCGCTGATCACGCCGCTGATCATCCCGATCATCATCCTCGGTGTCGGCATCTTCTACCTTTACGTGCTGCTCGGGATCGTCAACACGATACCCGGCCTGGTGCTGGCGCATTCGATCCTCGCGCTGCCCTTCGTTTTGGTCACGGTGTCGTCGGGGCTTCAGCAATACGACATGAACCAGGAACTTGCCGCGCGCAGCATGGGCGCGAGCCGCCTGACGGCCTTCCGCACCGTGACACTGCCGCAGATCCGCGGATCAATCGTCGCCGGCGCGCTTTTCGCCTTCATCACGTCGCTCGACGAGGTGATCATCGCCCTGTTCATCTCAGGCGGACAGAACACGACGTTGACGCGGCGCATGTTCACCGGCCTGCGCGACGAGATCGATCCGACCATCGCGGCGATCTCCTCGCTGCTGATCATCCTGTCGGTTGTGCTCCTGATGATCCTGGTCCTGACCAACCGGAAGAAGTAACCGCCGCGGCGACGGCACGCGCCGGGACGGCGCGCCGGCTGACGAAAGCTCGAGGCGGCGCGCGCAGCGATCTGGCCCTGGTCGGGAAACCTGGGGTCCATTCGCTTGATCCGGCCGGGTTTCTGCCTGCCGAAAAGCGCATGGCGGTTGGCGCTCCTTTCGCCCGTCGAGGTTGTCGTCGAGGCTTGCCGGGCGGTCCCGGGATGCCGGGCGACATGTTTCGACGGGCGAAACGCTCGCCGGCATTACCCGTCGCGCGCCATCCGGCAGACGATCTCCCATTCGGCCGCGGTCACCGGCTGGACCGAGAGGCGCATGGATCTGACAAGCGCCATCTCGGCCAGTTCCGGCGTCGCCTTGATCTCGGCCAGGGTGACCGGGCGGGGCAGGGCGTCGACGGCGCGGATATCGACGCATTCCCAGCGCGGATCATCGGTCGTGCTGTCGGGATGCGCCTCGGCGCAGACCTCGGCGATGCCGACGATCTCCTTGCCGATGTTGGAATGGTAGAAGAAGACGCGGTCGCCCTTCTTCATCTCGCGCATGTTGTTGCGCGCGAGGTAGTTGCGCACGCCGTCCCATTCCTCGCCCTTGGCACCCCTGGCCACCAGGTCGTCCCATGAAAAGACGTCGGGTTCGGATTTCATCAGCCAGAAGGCCATCAGCCGATCACCTTCTTCCATTCCTCGATGCGGACCTCGGCGAAGAGCCCGGCCTTCGCGTAGGGGTCGTTCGCCGCCCAGGCCTCGGCCATTGCGCGGTTGGGCAGGTCGAGCACGATCAGCGAGCCGGTCATGCCGCCCTGCGGGTTGAGGAAGGGGCCGGCATGGACCGTCACGCCGGCTTCCTCGGCATAGGCGAGATGCGCGGGGCGCGTCGCGAGGCGCAGGTCCTCGTGATCGGGCTTGTCGGTGCAGATGAGGGCGAAAAGCGGCATCGGCGGGCTCCGGCAGGTGGCGACCGCCCCCTCATGCCGGCTGCCGGCCGCTTGCGCAAGATGCGCCGCGTTCCCGGCGGCACGCTCCGCGCGGCGACGCCGTCAGGCCTTGGCGCCGCGCCTGCCCGTGCCGAGGAGCGGCGCGGCGCGGCTGTCGAGCGGCCAGCGGGCGCGGGCGGCGAGCGCGAGGTCGTCGGCCTGGCCGAGGCGCAACCGCTCGATCCCCGCCCAGGCGATCATCGCCGCGTTGTCGGTGCAGAGCGCGAGCGGGGGCGCCAGGAAGCGGGTGCCGGCGGCCCTGGCCGCCGCCTGCAGCCGCGCGCGCAGGGTTTCGTTGGCGGCGACGCCGCCGGCGACGGCGAAGGCGGTGATGTCGGGGCTCATGGCCAACGCGCGGGCGCTCTTCTCGGCCAGGACATCGGCAACGGCGGCCTGGAACGAGGCGCAGAGATCGGCGCGATCGGCGCGGGTGAGCCCGCCCTTATGTGAGACCAGCGCGTCGCGGGTGCGCAGAAGCGCGGTCTTCAGCCCCGAGAAGGAGAGATCGCAGCCGGGCCGGTCGAGGAGCGGCCGCGGGAAGGCGAAGCGCGCGGGATTGCCCTTCCGCGCCTCGGCCTCGACGGCGGGGCCGCCGGGCTGCGGCAGGCCGAGAAGCTTTGCCGACTTGTCGAAGGCCTCGCCCGGCGCGTCGTCGATCGTGCCGCCGAGGCGGGCGAAGCGGTCCGCCGCCTCGACGCGCAGGAACTGGCAATGCCCGCCCGAGACGAGGAGAACCAGGTAGGGAAAGGCGAGGCCGTCGGTCAGCCGCGGGGTCAGCGCATGGCCGGCGAGGTGGTTGATGCCCAGAAGCGGCAGGCCGGTCGCCGCGGCGAGCCCCTTGGCCAGCATCACGCCCGCAAGGACGCCGCCAATTAGCCCGGGCCCGGCCGTGACCGCGATCGCGTCGATATCGGTGAGCGTCACGTTCGCCTCGGCCAGCGCCGCCTCGACGGCATGGTCGAGCTTCTCGACATGGGCGCGGGCGGCGATCTCGGGGACAACACCGCCGAAGGCCGCGTGCAGTTCCGTCTGGCCGAGCACGACCGAGGCGAGGATCATGCCGCGCCCACCCTCGGCGCGGACAACCGCGGCCGCTGTCTCGTCGCAGCTCGACTCGATGCCCAGTACCGTCAGCCGATCGTCCATGCCGGTGCTTGCCCCCTCGCCCGGCCCGCGCCTATCATCGCGCCGCGGCCGGGACAATGGCCGCGCGAGAGGCCCGTCCGTGACCCCCGAATCCGCGCCGCCGCTTCTGCTGTTGACCCGCCCGCGCGCGCAATCCCAGCGCTTTGCGGAAGCGGCGCGTGCCGCCTGCCCGCCGCACACGGCGCTGATCGCGCCGCTGACCGAGATCGTGATGCTGCCGATCGCGCCCGAGGCGCTCGACGGCGCGGTGCTGGTCTTCACCTCGGTCAACGGCGTGGCGGCGGTCGCCGGTCTTCCGCGGCGCGGTGGACAGGAGGCCTGGTGCGTCGGGCCGGCCACCGCGGCGGTGGCGCGGGCAACGGGGTTCGCGGTACGGCAGTCCGGCGGCGACGCGGCGCATCTGTTGGCGGATCTGCGCACGACGCAACCGGAGGGACCGCTGGTCCATGTCCGAGGCCGGCATGTCGCCTGCGACCTTGCCGCAACGCTCGCGCGGGAGGGAATGACGATCCGCGCGGTCGTCGCTTACGAGGCGCGCGCGGTGCCCTGGGGCGCGGCAGTGATGCCGACGCTTGCGGTCGCGGCGCGGGTGGTGGCGCCGCTATTCTCGCCGCGCGCGGCGGAGGAACTGGCCGTGCGTCTGGCCGGGGCGGTGCCAGCGGGCCTGCAGATCGTGGCGATCAGCCCGGCCTGCGCCGATCGCCTGCCGGCTGAGCTTCGTGCCCACGCCACAACCGCTGACCGGCCCGACGCGGATGCCATGCTGCGCGCGGTCGCGGATGCGCTGTCGCAGGCCGCGCGCAAGCCTTGAGACCGATCGGCGAGGCGGTTAGTCTCGCCCCGGGGCCGCCGCGCGACCGGCGCAAGGGATTCGGAGGACAGCATGGCACGATCGACCCGCGGCGGCGGCAGGAAGACCGGAACCGAGGAGAAGAGCGGAACCGTCACCGATCCTGCCAAGCGCGCGGGCGACGAGGAGGGCGAGGCGGCAGCGGGGCCGGCGGAAACGGTAGCTGGCGATGCCGGGCGCAAGGCGACGGATACCGCCGAGAACGCCGCCGAAAACGCGGACAAGCCTCCCCGTTCGGGATCTGGCGTAGAGACATCGCCGGAGGCGGCGGCGTCCGAACCGGCCGGGCCGGATACCGGCGACGACCCACCGGCGGGCGCGGCGGCCGGGCGCGGGGAAGCGGCCTCCGGGCCCGCGCGCGAGACCGGAACCGAGGCCGGGGCGGAGACCGGAAGGGCCGGCAGGGAGGCAAGCGGTGAGGCTACCGAGCCCCGGCCGGAGACAAGCGGAACCGCCGAGGCGGAGGCGCGCGACGCGCCGGCCCACAAGCCCGAGGTGTCGGAAAAGGCTGAGCCGGTCAAGACTGCCGAGGAAGCGGTGTCCGAGCCGGCCGAAATCGCCGCGGAGGCGACGGCCGCGGCCGGTCGGGAGCCCGCCGGGCGCGAGGCAGGTGCCACGGTCCCCGCCGGCGGCATGGCCGCGCCATCGCCGCCCGCGCCACCGCGCCGCGGCGGCATCCTCGCCCCGCTTCTGGGCGGCGTGATCGCGGCCGGGATCGGCGCGGGCGCGGTGCTCTACCTCTTCCCCGAGGGCTGGCGGACCGAGGCAGAGGCTACCGGCGAACTGATCGCGGCCACCGAAGCGCTGGAGGCACGCCTGGCCACGCTGGAAGCGCGCCCGGCCCCGCCCGACGCCGAGGATATCGCCGGCGCGGTCGCGGAAGGGCTGGCGCCGCTCAGCGCCCGGATCGAGGCGCTGGAGGCGGTCGAACCGCCCGACATCGCGGCGCTGGAGGACCGCTTGGCGACGCTCGCCGACCGGCTGGAGGCGGCCGAAGCGATCGATATCGACGCGATTGACCGGCGCCTGCAGTCGCTGGCGGCCCGGATCGAGGCCGCGGAGGCCGATGCGCCGGGGCCCGATCTGGGCCCCCTGGAGCGTGGACTCGAGGATCTGGCCGCGCGCCTTGCCGAGCTCGAGGAAACGCGCGCGGCGGCGATCGAGGATGGCGCGCGCGCGGCGGTGCAGGCCGCGCTCGAGGACGCGCGCGCCGAACAGGAAGCGCGCGCACGGGCGCTCGACGATGCGGCGGCGGCACTGGCCGAGGAACAGGCGCGGCTCGCGGCGCGCATGGCGCTTACCGAGCTTTCGGTCGCCGCCGAAAGCGGCGCGCCGGCGCCGGAGGCGGTTGCCCGCGTGACCGCAGTGGCCGAACCGCCGGCCGCGCTCGACGCCTTCGTCGAAGGATTGCCTACGCTCGCTGCGCTGCAGGCCGACTTCCCTGTGGCCGCCCGCCGCGCCCTTGCCGCCGCGCCGGTGGCGCGGGACGCGCCGCTGGGCGATCGGGTCGCTGGTTTCCTGCGCAGCCAGGTGGGCGCCCGCTCGCTCGCGCCACGCGATGGCGACGACCCCGACGCGGTGCTCTCGCGCGCCGAGGCCGCGGTGCGCGACGGAAGGCTGGTCGAGGCGCTCGACGAGCTTGGCGCGCTGCCGCCTGCCGCCGCCGAACCGCTCGGTGACTGGCGTACCCGCGCCGAACGGCGTGTCGCCGCGCTTGCCGCCCTGGCCGAGATGCAGACCCGACTGGGATCGGAATAAGGATAATCGGATGCTCTGGACCGTTCTCAAGATCGTGCTGTTCCTTGCCGTGGTGGCGGGGCTCGCGCTGGGCGCCGAATGGCTGATGGATTCCGGTCACGGCATCCGCATCGCCGTCGCCGATATCGAGTTCAATCTCGGTCCGGTGCAGGCGGCGCTGGCGGCGCTGGCGCTGCTCGCGGTGCTCTGGCTGCTGTTGAAACTCGCCGGTTTCCTGGTCGCGCTGGTGCGCTTCATCAACGGCGACGACACCGCGATCAGCCGCTATTTCGAGAACTCGCGCAAGCGCCGCGGGCTCGAGGCGCTGACCGAGGGCTTCGTCGCGCTCGCCTCGGGCGAGGGCGACCGGGCCGTGGCCAAGGGGCGCAAGGCCGAGAAGCTCCTCGAGAACCGGACACTTTCAAACCTGCTGATCGCCCAGGGCGCGCAGGCCAAGGGCAACACGCCGCTGGCCGAGGAGTATTACCGCCGGCTGCTGGAGGAGGATCGCACGCGCTTCATCGGCGCGCAGGGGCTGCTGGGCAAGATGCTGGACGCCGGCAACGACGAGAAGGCGCGCAAGCTTGCCGAGAAGGCGTTGACGTTGAAACCGGATCACGCCCCGACGCAGGATGTGCTCCTGCGCCTGCAGAACAAGGCGGGCGACTGGCAGGGGGCGCGGCGAACGCTCGCCGAGACCAAGCGCACCGGCCGGATGCCAAGCGATGTCTACCGCCGGCGCGATGCGGTGCTGGCGCTGCAGCAGGCGCAGGCGCTGGAGGCCGAGGGCAAGACCGAAGCGGCGCGCGACATGGCGCTCGAGGCGCATTCCGCCTCGCCGGGGCTGGTCCCGGCCGCGGTGATGGCGGCGCGTGCACAGATCGCCCGAGGCAGCGCCCGTGCAGCGGCCAGGGTCGTCAAGAAGGCCTGGAAGCTGCAGCCGCATCCGGAACTCGCTCAGGTCTTCGCCGAGATCGAACCTGGCGAATCACCGGCCGCGCGCGTGAAGCGGTTCGAGAAGCTGCTGACGCTCGTCGAGCATGACGAGGCGAAGCTGACCCGTGCCGAGCTTCTGATCGCCGCCGAGGACTTTCCCGCCGCCCGCCGCGCCATCGGCAACCTGCACGAGACTGCGCCGAGCCAGCGGGTGATGACGATCATGGCCGCGATCGAGCGCGGCGAGGGGTCGGACGACAGCATCGTTCGCGGCTGGCTCGCCCGCGCGCTGACTGCGCCGCGGGGCCCGCGCTGGGTTTGCGACAAATGCCAGCACATCCACGCGCACTGGGTCGCGATCTGCGAGAATTGCGAGGCCTTCGACACGCTCAGCTGGCGCGCCCCGCCCGACAGTTCCGGGCCGAGCGCGAGCGGCACCGAGATGCTGCCGCTGATCGTCGGCGCGGGCCGTGAGCAGGCGCGGGCGCCGGGCGCGGAAGAGGCCGAGATCGAGGGAGAAGCGGTAACGAGCGCCGATGCCGAGGCGGAGGGCACGCCGGCACCCGCCGCGGACGACCGGCCCGGATCCGCCGCCAGCCCGGACGACATCGCCCGCCGCGCCCCGGGCGTCTGAACCCAGTCCGCTTTATCGGTTCGGCAACGTCCGCGCCGGTACGGGCAGCGACTGTCCCGCCCCCGATGGCGAGATCGATGCCGATGTTTCTGGTCTTCTTCGTGAGAATCCTTGCTGGTGAAGAACCGCACGCAGCCGGCACAGTCAAGTATGTCATCCGCGGCCGTCCTTCCGGTGGGAAGCGACGCCGCAATCGTGTTACTCTTGCCCCGTTGGCGCCGCCGGGTCGGGCAATGACGTCACGGTCACGAGACGATCCGCGGATCTCTCAAGGTCTTCGACCCGAAACGGCCTGGTTCGCGCCGACACCTTGACCCGGTTCCCGGCATGCCGGGAACCGGGTTCGATCCGCGATCACCTCGACGAAGCCGTTACAACAGGCTCTTCCCCGTGGCATCGGACCCGGCCCGCTATCGATACCTGACTTTTCCCCACCCCGGGCGGGCCTTGCATCAGCACCACCTCGGCGTTGCGTATCCAGGCGCCGGTGGCCAGCGTCTCGATGCGCGAGCGTTCGATGGCCGGCTGGAAGGCGTATTCGAAGTTCTCCAGCGTCGCGCCGGTCGGGATCTTCGCGGTCTTCAGCATCGTCCGGATGCGGCGCTCCTCGCGGCCGGACCGCTCGGCGTCGAGCAACCGGTCGAGGAAGACATCCCCGCAGCATCGAACGTGCAATCGCCCGCAAAAAAAATCGGTGAGCCCCATGCACGCACCCAGGTGCTGTCCCGCAGCTGCAAGGATTTCTACGAGACGCTGCGCACCGCCATCCTTTGCGGTCAGGCATGCGCCAAGGACATGGGCGCCATCGTTTTCCACGACCTTTGGCAAGGGCTGGCGGTGCTGATCGCGCAACCTCCCCCGCCGACGCATCGGCGGCTGGAACCACGGCCTACGGCTTCCGTCTCAGTGCACGATCGCCAGCTCGTGCACATGCTCGCCAACATGGTGCTGGCAGCAGAGGCCCGAGGGAACCATGTCTACTGACATCGCCATGAAGTTTGGCACCGACCATCTGCGGCGTGATGCATTCCTCTACGTGCATCAGTCCTCGCTTCGTCAGGTGTTCGAGAACACCGAGAGCACCAAGCGGCAATACGCCTTGCGCGATCGCGCAGTGGCCCTGGGCTGGCCGATCGAACGTGTCCATGTCACATCGATAGCGACCTCGGCCTCTCCGGCGCACAGTCGCAGGACCGCGACGGCTTCCAGCTCTTGGTGAGCGAAGTGGCGACGGGACATGCAGGGATCGTGCTGGGGCTGGAAGTCTCGCGCCTGGCACGCAACAATGCCGACTGGCATCGTCTCCTTGATCCACCACCTCGTCGCCCAGAACCGCGCCCGGAAACTCTGCCCAGTCCACCTGCGCCTGGGCGCCAGCCGGGGTCTCGACCCGCCGCCGCGCCCGGATCGCCGGCGCCGGATACGTCCGGCTCCCCGGAGTTCGCACACTACACGACACACGGGATTTTTGACTGGCAACGGCGGGGGAAAGGGATTCGACTGGGGGACTCGCCCTCAGCAAAGGAGCTGCCCGTTGAACGCCCG
>SLPP01000001.1 GCA_007131945.1 Paracoccaceae bacterium
GGAGACAATCTCGAATACGAGGAGGTCTTCGTCACGATGGAGATTGCCGCGCGACCGGTCGGCGAGCGCCAGGCGGGCGAGGAGATCCTCGAGGCCGCGGATCCGGATCACGGCGATGTCGTGCAGAAGGCGCTTGCGGTCATGGCACGGAGCCACGACCTGCGCGCCGGCGTGGTGCTGGCCACGGCGCTGCTGTTCACCCGCGGGCTGCCCGGCTTCGCGGAGGGCACCGCCTATCTCCGCGGCTGCCTGGAGCGGTACTGGGACAGCTGTCACCCGCTGCTCGACGCCGATGACGACGACGATCCGACGATGCGGATCAATTCGCTGCAGGCGCTGGCGGCCACCGAGCCCGTCCTGCGCGGCCTGCGTCGGGCGCCGCTGAGTGAAAGCCGCGCCTTCGGCCAGGTCACGCTGCGCGACATCCTGATCGCCAGCGGCCAGATCACCCTGTCCGAGGGCCAGGCGCCGAAGCTCGACAGTGCCGCGATCGCCGCGGCCTTCCGCGACACCGCGGCCGAGACGCTGGACGCGGTCCTCGCCGGGGCTCGCGCGTCGCTGGAGAACCTGCAGGCGATCGAACGTGTCTTCAGCGAGAGGACACCGGGCCGGGGCCCGCAACTGGCAGAGCCGACAAGGCTCTTGCAGCAAATCGTTCAGCACCTTGCCGCCGCCACCGGCGAGGCGGTGACGCCGGCGGGGGCATCCGATGCCGAACCGGAGGCGGCCGCCGCAGCGCCGGTCGCCGCCGCGGCGGCCGCGTCGGGCCAGATCGCATCGCCCGCCGACGTGCGTCGGTTGATCGACGCGATCATCGCCTATTACCACAGGAACGAACCGTCGAGTCCGGTGCCGCTGATCCTCGAACGGGCGAAGCGGCTGGTCGGGGCCGATTTCCTGGCGATCATGAAGGATATGGCGCCGCAGGGCGTCGACAACGTCAAGCAGATCGGGGGGCTTCGGGATGAAGGCCAGTGACGCCGCCCCGCGCGCCCCACGCCCGCAGCCGCCGCCCCGTTTCCGCTCGCCCCGCCCGCCGTACAGCAACCCGTTTCCCGACCCAAGGAGTCGTCCATGAGCAGTTCGCAGAAGTTCATCGCCCGAAACCGGGCGCCGCGCGTGCAGATCGAGTATGACGTCGAGGTCTACGGCGCAGAGAAGAAGGTGCAACTGCCCTTCGTGATGGGCGTCATGGCCGATCTTTCGGGTGCATCCGAAGTACCACTCCCCTCGGTTGCCGATCGCAAGTTCCTCGAGATCGATACCGACAATTTCGGCTCGCGGATGGCCGCGATCAAGCCGCGGGCGGTGTTCAGCGTGCCCAACGCGCTGACCGGCGAGGGCAACCTTTCGGTCGACATCACCTTCGAGAGCATGGACGACTTCACGCCGGGGGCCATCGCGCGCAAGGTCGGCCCGCTGCGCGAGCTTCTGGAAGCGCGCACGCAGCTTGCCAACCTGATGACCTACATGGACGGCAAGAGCGGCGCCGAGGACCTCATCGCGCGGGCGATGCAGGATCCGGCACTGCTGAAATCGCTGGCCGCGGCGCCGGCACCGAAAGACGACGAAGCAGCGGCGAAGGAGTGAGTCAGATGAGCGACACCTCTTCCCAGCAGGGCGCACAAGCCCAGGTCGAAGCCCTCGAGGCCGACGATTTCTCCGCGCTTCTGAACAAGGAGTTCCGGCCCAAGTCGGACCAGGCGCGCAGCGCTGTCGAGACAGCCGTACGCACGCTCGCCGAGCAGGCGCTGGCGAATACGGCGCTGATCTCGGACGACGTGCTGCAGTCACTCGAGGCGATCATTGCCGAGATCGACCGCAAGCTGAGCGAGCAGGTCAACCTGATCCTGCATCACGAGGAGTTCCAGAAGCTGGAAAGCGCCTGGCGCGGCCTGCACTATCTCGTCAACAACACCGAGAGCGACGAGATGCTCAAGATCCGCGTGATGAACATCTCGAAGAAGGATCTGCACAAGACCCTGCGCAAGTTCAAGGGAGCCGCCTGGGACCAGTCGCCGATCTTCAAGCGGCTCTACGAGGAGGAGTTCGGCCAGTTCGGCGGCGAACCGTATGGCTGTCTGGTCGGCGACTATCATTTCGACCACAGCCCGCCCGATGTCGAACTTCTCGGCGAGATGGCGAAGGTCGCGGCGGCGGCGCATGCACCCTTCATCGCCGGCGCCAGCCCCACGCTGATGCAGTTCGACAGCTGGCAGGAACTGACCAATCCGCGCGATCTGGCGAAGATCACCGCGACGCCAGAATACGCCGCCTGGAACAGCCTGCGCAAGGCCGAGGACAGCAAGTACATCGGCCTCGCGATGCCGCGTTTCCTTGGCCGGCTGCCCTATGGCGCGAAATCCGATCCGGTCGAGGAATTTGCCTTCGAGGAGCATCTAGGCAACGCCGAATCCGAGAACTTCTCCTGGGTGAACGCGGCCTACGGTATGGCCGTGAACATCAACCGCTCGTTCAAGGAATACGGCTGGTGCTCGCGCATCCGGGGCGTGGAATCGGGTGGCACGGTGGCCAACCTGCCGACACATACCTTCCCCACAGACGATGGCGGCGTGGACATGAAATGCCCCACGGAGATCGCCATTGCCGACCGGCGCGAGGCCGAGCTTGCCAAGAGCGGACTGATGCCGCTGATCCATCGGAAGAACACCGACATGGCAGCCTTCATCGGCGCGCAGTCGCTGCACAAGCCGGCCGAATACGACGATCCGGACGCGACCGCGAACGCCAATCTGGCGGCGCGGCTGCCCTACCTTTTCGCGACCTGCCGCTTCGCCCACTACCTGAAGTGCATGGTCCGCGACAAGATCGGCTCGTTCAAAAGCCGCGCCGACATGGAGAAATGGCTCAACAGCTGGATCCTGCAATATGTCGACCCGAACCCGGCCACTTCGAGCGAGACGGCGAAGGCGCGCAAGCCGCTGGCCGCGGCGCAGGTCGAGGTTGCCGAGGTCGAGGGCAATCCGGGGTATTACAGTTCCCGATTCTACCTGCGGCCGCATTACCAGCTCGAAGGGCTGACGGTGTCGCTGAGGCTTGTGTCGAAGCTTCCCAGCGAAAAGGGGGCATGACCGCGCCCGGTCCCGCCGACCGCGTGCGGGGCCGGGTAAATTAACTGGCAACCGCGGGCGGTCGTGCCCGCAAGGCAACGGAGGAAAGGCATGAGCTACGACATTCACCTGAAGATAGAGGGCGTAAGCGGCGAGTCCCGCACCGACGGATTCAAGGACTGGATCGACGTGCTCTCCTGGTCCTGGGGCGCGTCGAACGCGGGCAGTTTCCACATCGCGCGCGGCGGCGGCTCGGGCAGGGCCAATTTCAACGACCTGTCGATCACCAAATACGTCGATCTGGCGACCACAGAGTTGATGCGATCCGTTTCGCAGGGCACCCATTTCCCGAAGGCGCATCTGGTCCTGCGCAAGGCGGCCGGAGCGGAAGCCCTCAAGTATCTGGAAATCGATTTCGAGGAGCTCATGGTCACCTCACTCAGCACCGGCGGCACCGGCGGCGAGGATCGGTTGACCGAGAACATCACGCTGAACTTCGCCAAGTTCAAGATGAAGTACACCGAGCAACTGGAAACCGGCGGTACCGGCAAGACGCCCGACTTCATCTTTTCGATCGCCGAACAAAAAGAGGCCTGAGAGCCGAGGGTCCGACGCCCGGCGCTGTCGCCGGGAAGAGAACGCGCTCGGAACCCCGGGTGGCGGGCCCACATCCTTTCCGACGGAGCCTTTGTTTGTCCGAAACCGCGACCCAGCTGCTCAAGGAAGGCGACCTGGACGGGGCGCTGCAGGCTCTGCAGGCGGCCGTGCGCAGCGCCCCCGCCGATGCGAAGCTGCGCGTCTTCCTGTTCCAGGTGCTCTGCATCCTCGGCGAATGGAAGCGCGCGATCGCGCAGCTCAAGCTCTGCGCCGAGCTCGATCCGCGCGCCATCCCGATGGCGCAGACCTATCGCGAGGCGATCATATGCGAGCTGCATCGCGCCCGGGTCTTCGCCGGCGAGACGGCGCCGATGGTCCTGGGCGATCCACAGCAATGGCTGGCGCTGTTGATACAGGCGCAGGGCCATCTGGCGCGGGGCGAGGTCGCGCAAGCCGACGCGTTGCGCAGCCAGGCGTTCGACATGGCACCGGCGAGCCCGGGGGAGATCGACGGAACCCGCTTCGAATGGATCGCCGATGCCGACATGCGGCTCGGCCCGGTTCTGGAGGCGGTAATCAACGGGCGCTACTTCTGGGTGCCGTTCCGGGCGATCCGCAGCCTCAGCCTCGATCCGCCGGAGGATTTGCGCGACTCGGTGTGGATGCCGGCGCAGATCCAGCTCGTCAGCGAAGGCGAGGTCGTAGCACTGATCCCCACCCGCTACCCCGGCACGGTCGAGCACGGCTCGGCGGCCGAGAAGCTTGCCCGCGCCACCGGCTGGACCGAGGCGGGGGCAGGTCTTTACACCGGTATCGGGCAGCGGGTCCTGTCCTGCGACACGGTCGAGGTGGCGCTGATGGATGCCCGCCGTATCGTGCTCGATCCCGTGCCGGCCGAGGCGGGATAGCGCGATGGCCGACCGCACGATTAGCGAACGGCTGCAACCTGCCCTGCTCGACCGGCTCACCGACGAGCAGCCGGACAAGCAGACCGAGCCGCGCGAGCAGCGGGTGATCGATGTCCGGCGGCTGCGCGAGATCGTCCAGCGCGACCTTGCCTGGCTTCTGAACACGCAGAACGCCGACAGCTGGATCGATCCCGACCGCCATCCCCATGCCGCGCGATCGGTCCTGAACTTCGGCATCGGCGATCTTTCCGGCAGCTTCGCGACCGGCGACCGCGCCAGCGCCATCCGCGAATCGATCCGCCAGGCGATCGAGGTCTTCGAGCCGCGGCTGCGGCGAGACACGGTGCAGGTCGAACTCAGTCCGCAGACGGTCGAGCACGGTGTCGTCGTCACCTTCGAGATCCGCGCCGAGATGTGGGCGCTCCCGGTGCCGATGGAGCTCTATCTGCGCAGCGAGATCGACGTGATGACGGGCGATGTCCGGATCGAGCGGGTGGCTTGATGGATACGCGCCTGCTCTCGCATTACGAGGCCGAGCTTGCTTTCCTGCGCGACATGGGTGCCGAGTTTGCCGCGGCCTATCCCAAGATCGCGAGCCGCCTCGGCATGGAGGGGCTCGAGGTCCTCGACCCCTATGTCGAGCGGCTGCTGGAGGGCACGGCCTTTCTGGCCGCGCGGGTGCAGTTGGAAATCGAGCAGCAGTTCCCGGCCTTCACCTCGAACCTGCTGGAAATCGTCTATCCGCATTACCTCGCGCCGACGCCGTCGATGATGGTCGCGGCCTTCGAGCCGGACATCAACAATGCCGGCGTCAAGTCGGGTTTCCTGCTCAGGCGGCACACGCAGCTGCGCTCGCGCGTGATCGAGGGCGAGCAGACCGCCTGCATCTACCGCACTGCCGCCGATGTCACGCTCTGGCCGCTGAAGATCGCCGAGGCGCAGTATATCGCCAGCCGCGGGGAACTGGTGGCGGCGAACGTGGCGCGCGACACCGCGGCGCGGGCAGGCATCCGGTTGCGGCTTCAGCGCACCGACAACGAGCCGATGGCGGATCTGCCTCTCGACCGGCTGGTGCTGCATCTGAGCGGCCCGGGAAGCGCACCGCACGAACTGCACGAGGCGCTTGCCACGCGGGTCCTGGGTCTCGCCGGCCGGGCGACCGATCCGCGCGCCGACTGGGTCGCGCATCTGCGCGGGGCGGCCGTCAGCCCGCGCGGCTTCGAGCGCGAGGAGGCGCTGCTGCCCCTGCCCCGGCGCAGCTTCGACGGCTACCGGCTGCTGCAGGAGTACTTCGCCATGCCGCAGCGGTTTCATTTCGTCGAACTCGCCGGCCTGTTGCCGGCGGTTCAGCGCGCCGAGGGCGACGCGGTCGATGTCTACATCCTGCTCGCCGAACCGCTGCGCAACGAGGGGGCGGCGGTCCATCCAGGCGCCTTCGTGCTGAACGCGGTGCCGGCCGTCAACCTGTTCGAGCGCCGCTTCGACCGCGTTCTGGTCAGCCAGGCCGATGTCGAACACCATGTCGTGCCGAACCGGACCGCACCGCTCGACTACGAGGTCTACATGATCCGGTCGGTCACCGGCGTGAGCGGCGAGGGACGGGCGGATATTCCCTTCGTGCCATTCTATTCCGCCACCGACCTGACCTCGGCGGGATCGGCGCATTCGGCTTATTTCACGATACGTCGAATGATGCGTCAGCGAACCGAGCGCGAGCGGCTGCGCGGCACACGCACATCCTATCTCGGTTCTGAGATCTTCCTGTCGCTCGTCGATCGCGACCAGGCGCCCTATCCGGCCGACCTGAACCAGATCGCCGTCCGGGGGCTGGTGACGAATCGCGACCTGCCGCTGCTGCTGTCCACCGGCGGGCGCGACATGTTCCACCTGCCGGAGGGGGGGCCGGTCCTTTCCGTCTCGACCCCGGTGCCACCGACCCGGCCACAGCCCAGCCTCGGCCATGGCGACACCGCCTGGCGGCTGATCAGCCATCTCAGCCTGAACTACCTCTCGATCGCCGAAACCGAGGCCGAGGGCGGCGGCGCTGCCGCCGCGCTGCGCGAGATGATCGGGCTCTATGTCCCGCCCGGCGATCGCGCGCTAAGCCAGCAGGTCGAGGGCATCGTCGGGGTCGAAACGCGGCCGATCGTGCGGCGGATGACCCACGAGGTGCTGTCGACTGCCGTGCGCGGGCTCGAGATCCGGCTCGACCTCGACGAAAGCTTCTTCGAGGGAACCGGCGTCTACGCCCTGGGCGGGGTGCTCGAGCGGTTCTTCCGAAAGTATGTGGCGATCAATTCCTTCACCGAAACGGTCCTCAGGACCCAGCAACGCGGAGAGATCATCCGATGGAAGCCGGGAGGCGGCCTGGGTCGGATGATCTGACGCAATACGCGCGGCTCGTCCGAAACCCCGGGGAACACCATCTTTTCCTCGCCCTGCGCATCCTCGAGGCGCATCACGCCGACCGCCCGAGGCTGGGCCAGTCCCGCCGGCCGCGCCAGGACGCGGTGCGGCTGGGCCAGGATCCCGAGATGAGTTTCCCGCGCACCACGATCAGCAGCTTCGGCACCGAACGGCGCAGCGGACGCCAGAGGCTGGCAAATCTCGCCTTCGGCCTTTTCGGGCCGAACGGGCCGCTGCCCCTGCACCTGACCGAATACGCGCTCGAACGGCGGCGAAAGCATCGCGACACTGCCTTCGTGGCCTTCGCCGACATGCTGACCCACCGGCTCATGTCGCTGTTCTACAGGGCGTGGACGACAGGGCAACCGGCGCCCGCCTTCGACCGGCCCGATGCCGATCCCTATGCGCGCAAGGTCGCGGCGCTCGCCGGTCTCGACGGCGCGGCCCTTGCCGGACGCGATGCGATGCCGGATCTGGCCAAGCTGCATTTCGTCGGCCACCTCTCGGCCGGGCCGAAGCCGGCCGAGGCGCTGGTCGCGATGATCTCGGCCTTCTTCTCGGCGCCGGTGCGGCTGCAACAGTTCGTCGGCACCTGGCTGGACCTGGAGCCCGACGATCGCTGGCAACTGGGTCAGCCGGCTGGGCTCGGGCGCTCGACCAGCATTGGCACGCGGGTCTTCACCCGCAGCGCCAAGTTCCGGCTGCGGATCGGGCCACTGCGGCTCGCGGATTTCAAGCGCCTGCTGCCCGGCAAAGGCTCGCTCGAACGGCTGGAGTCAATCGTGCGCAACCATGTCGGCGATGCGCTCGACTGGGACGTCAATCTGGTGCTCAAGGCCGAGGACGTACCGCGCAGCGCGCTCGACGGCACGACCGCGCTGGGCCATACGAGCTGGCTGGGCACCCGGCGCGAGGACGCCCGCGACGCCGGCGATCTCTTTCTGGCGCCGCCGCATATCCTGCGCCGCCAGCGCATTGGACCGGCACCCTTGGCCGCCGGACCCGTCACCGTCAGGGAGACCCCGAGATGAGCGACATCAGCCGCGTCAAACTCTTCGGCAAGCTGAACAGCCTCGGCTACAAGGCGATCGAAGGGGCAACCGTGTTCTGCAAGATGCGCGGCAATCCCTATGTCGAGATCGTCCATTGGCTGCACCAGATCCTGCAGAATCAGGACAGCGACCTCCACCATATCATCCGTCATTTCGAACTCGACCCCGGCCGACTCGCCGCCGACATGACCCGCGCGCTCGATGCACTGCCGCGTGGAGCCAGTTCGATCAGCGATCTCTCGGGGCATCTGGAGGATGCGATGGAGCGCGCCTGGATCTGGGGCTCGCTTCTCTACAATTCCAGCCAGGTCCGCACCGGGCATCTTCTGCTGGGGATGCTCAAGACGCCCTCGCTGCGCAACATTCTGTTCGGCATCTCGGGCGAGTTCCAGAAGATCAAGCCCGACGCGCTGGCCGACGACTTCGACGTCGCCACCTCGGGCTCGCCGGAGGATAGGATGGCGCCCAAGGATGGCTCGCTGACAGGCGGCGGCGCGGCCCCCGGCGAGGCCTCGGGCGCAATGTCCCCGGCGGCAATGCGCAAGGAAGAGGCACTCAAGAAGTTCTGCACCGACATGACCGAACAGGCGCGCGCCGGCAAGATCGACCCGATCGTCGGACGCGACGGAGAGATCCGGCAGGTCGTCGACATCCTGATGCGGCGGCGACAGAACAACCCGATCCTGACCGGCGAGGCCGGCGTCGGCAAGACCGCGGTGGTCGAGGGCTTCGCGCTCCGTATCGCGCGCGGTGACGTACCGCCGGCCTTGCGCGAGGCGCGGCTCCTGGCGCTCGATGTCGGGCTCCTGCAGGCCGGGGCCTCGATGAAGGGCGAGTTCGAGAACCGCTTGCGTGCGGTGATCGACGAGGTGCAGGCGAGCCCGAAGCCGATCATCATGTTCATCGACGAGACCCATACGCTCGTGGGTGCGGGCGGCGCCGCGGGGACCGGCGACGCCGCGAACCTGCTCAAGCCGGCGCTCGCACGCGGCACTTTGCGCACGATCGGCGCGACGACCTGGGCCGAATACAAGAAACACATCGAGAAGGACCCGGCACTGACCCGCCGATTCCAGGTTGTGCAGGTCGACGAGCCGGATACCGAGAAGGCGATCCGCATGATGCGTGGCATTGCCTCGATGCTGGAAAACCATCACCGCGTGCAGGTCCTCGACGAGGCGATCGAGGCTGCAGTGAACCTCTCTGCGCGCTACATCCCGGCGCGGCAGTTGCCCGACAAGTCGGTGAGCGTTCTAGACACCGCCTGCGCGCGGGTCGCTGTGAGTCAGCACGCGGTGCCGGCCGAGGTGGACGACAGCCGCCGCAGGATCGAAGCGCTGAGCACCGAGCTCGAGATCATCGGCCGCGACGAGACGGCGGGCTACGATGTAACCGACCGGCGCGAGGCGGTGAGCGCCGCCAAGGCGACCGAGGAAGCGCGACATGCCGAGCTCAACGCCCGCTGGGAGGCGGAGAAGGCGGTGGTCGAGGAGATCCTCGCACTGCGCGCGAAGCTGCGCGAGGGTGGCCGCCCGGTCGACAACGGCGCCGCCGCCGGTGCCGAGGACGAAGGCTCGACGGTCGAGGCGGTGCCCGATGACGATCGCGCGGCGCTCATCGCTCAGCTCAGGACCAGGAATGCCGAACTGCAGGCGCTGCAGGGCGAGAACCCGCTGATCCTGCCGATCGTCGACGCCCAGGCCGTGGGCTCGGTCGTCGGCGACTGGACCGGCATTCCCGTCGGCCGAATGCTGCGCGACGAGATCGCCACCGTCATCGACCTCGACAAGCATCTCGCCAGGCGGGTGATCGGCCAGGACCACGCCATGCGCATGATCGCCAAGCGCATCCAGACCAGCCGCGCCGGCCTCGACAACCCGTCGAAGCCGATCGGGGTCTTCCTGCTGGCGGGAACGTCGGGCGTGGGCAAGACCGAGACCGCGCTCGCGCTGGCCGAGGTGCTCTATGGCGGCGAGCAGAACGTCATCACCATCAACATGAGCGAGTATCAGGAGGCACACACGGTCTCATCGCTGAAGGGCGCGCCGCCCGGCTATGTCGGCTATGGCGAAGGCGGCGTGCTGACCGAGGCGGTGCGCCGGCGACCCTATTCGGTGGTGCTGCTGGACGAGGTCGAGAAGGCGCATCCCGACGTGCACGAGATCTTCTTCCAGGTTTTCGACAAGGGCGTGATGGAGGATGGCGAAGGCCGGCGGATCGACTTCCGCAACACGCTGATCCTGCTCACCTCGAACGTGGGGTCCGACCTGATCATGTCGATGTGCTCGGATCCCGAACTGATGCCCGAGCCCGAGGACATCGCCAAGGCGCTGCGCGATCCGCTGCTCAAGGTGTTCCCGCCGGCGCTTCTGGGTCGGCTGGTGACGATCCCCTATTTCCCGCTCAGCCCGCAGATGATCGCCGAGATCACCCACCTGCAGCTCGACCGGATCAAGAAGCGCGTCACCGCGAACCACGGCGTGCCGTTCAGCTATACCGACGCTGTAGTCGAGACAATCGTCAGCCGCTGCCAGGAACTCGAGAGCGGTGGCCGGATGATCGACGCGATCGTCACGAACTCTATGCTTCCGGACATCTCGAACGAATTCCTGCGCCGGATGTTCGAGGGACAGCGGGTCGAACGGGTGGCGATCGACGTTCGGGATGGCGACTTCTCCTACAGTTTCGATGCAACCGAGGACAGGGTGCGAGATGTGGCCGAATGACTTCGACCGGGCGGCACAAGCACGCCCGTACGCAACACGGGAGGGTGATGACTCGTCCCCTTCCGGCATGCGATACTGGCGGCCGGCCGACGCGTCGGCGTCCCCGACTCGCCGAGATATCGGGCGGTCACGCGACGTTTCCCTGACCGGAGGCCAGAACGCGCCGTGCCGGTCCCCGGCGGAGAGTGGCGGGCGGACAGACCGGTCTCCCTTCGTCAAGGAACTCGGCAGACAGGCGCCCGCGCGACGCGACAAAGGAATGCGGGCATGAAGAAGACGGCGGATCTGGACAAGGCGGGCATCGTGCTCGAAGGCAACTTCGGCGGCTCGACGGTGCATTTCCAGGCCGCACGGATCGCCGAGGAACTTAGCACGGTCACCGAGATGCGGGTCGAGTTCCTGACCACCGACAGCAAGTTCGATGCGGCGACGCTACTGGGAACGCGACTGCGGCTGGAGCTGAAGACCGAGGACGCGCCACGGCGCTTGCAGGGAATCTGCATCGCGGTCGAGTTCCTCGGCAGCTCGGAAGGTTTCGAGCTCTACGGCGTGGATGTCCGGCCCTGGCTCTGGTTCCTGACCCGAAGCAGCGACAACCGCATCTTCCAGGGAAAGACGACGCCCGAGATCATCGAGCAGGTCTGCGCCGACCGGGGCTTTTCGGAGATCAAGCAGCGCCTGTCGCGCAGCTATGACGCCCGTGAATACTGCGTCCAGTATGGCGAAACCGATTTCGACTTTCTCAGCCGCCTGATGGAAGAGGAGGGGATCTACTACTTCTTCGAGCACGACGGGGATAGCGAGGAACTGATCCTCGCCGACGGGATCGGCGCGCACGAACCGGCGGGCACGCTGCCTTTCCGCCCCTATGACCGGACCTCGATGCTGGAGGACGGGCATGTCTTCGAATGGTCGCCGCGCGGCCGCGTGGTCTCGGGCAAGATCTCGCTGGTCGATTACGACATGACGAAGCCCAATACCGATCTGAAGGTCGCCTCGTCGATCAAGAAGGGCAAGCACTCGCACGGCGACTACGAACGCTACGAGATCGACGGCTACTACACCGAGATCGCCAAGGGCGAAGGCGCCGCCCGCGTGCGCATGGAACGCGAGGCGCATGACGCATTGCGCTTCGTCTGCTCCGCCAATGCGCCGCAACTGGCCGCCGGCACGACCTTCAAGCTGACCGACGAACCGAAACTGGGCCGCGATGGCGAGTTCCTGGTGGTCAAGGCCCTGCATCACATGCAGGGCACCGGGACGACCAGACCGAAGCAGCCGATCGAGTCCCAGGTCTCGGCCCCGCCGATGGTCTTCCCGCTCGAAACCGGGCGCTATTGCGCGACGCTCGAGGTCGCACCCAAGTCCGAACCCTATCGCCCGCCGAAAAAAACCGCCTGGCCGCGCCTTCAGGGTGTGCTGACCGCGGTGGTGACCGGACCCGGCGGAGAAGAGATCTACACCGACGAATACGGCCGCATAAAGGTTCAGTTCCACTGGGATCGCGAGGGCGCAAAGGACGAGAATTCGAGCTGCTGGGTGCGCACGGTCGTGCCGTGGAGCGGCCGTGGCTGGGGCATGTTCGGCGTCCCGCGCATCGGCCAGGAAGTGGTTGTAGAGTTCGAGGGCGGCAATCCTGACCGACCGATCGTCACGGGCATGGTCTACAACGACGCCACCCGGCATCCGTTCGGATTTCCGTCGAACAAGACAATGTCGGGACTGAAGACCAATTCCAGCAAGGGCGGTGGCGGCGCGCACGAGCTCGTCTTCGAGGACAAGAAGGACGAGGAATACGTCCGCATGATCTCGGAAAAGGATTACTTCCTGAAGATTAAGAACAATGCCGAGATCACGATCGGCGTGGAGAAGCAGGATGCCGGCGACCTGACGCAGACGATATACCGGCACAAGACCGAGACGCTCAAGACGGGCGATTACACCTTCACGATCGAGAAGGGCAACCGCAAGGTAAAGATCTCGGACAACCACTCCGAAGACGTCGGCGGCACCTTCGATACCAGGATAAAGGGCGACACCACGTTGAAGATCACCCAGGGGAACTATTCGGAAGTGCTGGATATGGGCAATTTCAGTACAAAGGTGAGCAAGGGAAACATCTCGACCGCGGCGAGCTTCGGCAAGATCGATACCGAGGCGATGCAGTCAATCGAGCTGAAGGTGGGCACGTCTTCGATCAAGATCGACCAGATGGGGGTTACGATCAAGGGCATGATAATCAAGATCGAAGGCGATACCATGGTGGATGTCAAAGGGTTGATGACCTCCGTCAAGGGCGACGCAATGCTGGTCCTCAAGGGCGGCCTGACGATGATCAACTAGGGGACAGGCGGTGAACGAGCGCTTCGCGGATCTGACGAAACTGCCCCGCCAGCCGGCGGCACGCTTGCTGGCGCTGGCCAATGCCAAGCTTCAGACCCCGCTCGACTCGCCGGCCAGCGCTCCGGTCGAGGCCGTGCTCGCCGAACTCGAGGGCAAGGGCGCGCTGATCGACATGCTGCGGCTGATGTCGGTGGCGCTGCCGGCGCGCGAACGCGTCTGGTGGGCCTGCCTCGCCGCGCGTGACACGCTGGCCGAGGGGGCGCCCGTCCCACCATCGCTGAAGGCTGCCGAGGCCTGGGTGTTCAAGCCCACCGACGAGAACCGCGCCGCCGCCCTTGCCGCGCTCGAAATCGCCGAGATCGAGGACGACACGGTGCATTGCGCCACCGCCGTGCAGTTCGCCGACGGGACGCTTGGGCCGGGCGAACTCGCCGAGCATCAGGGGCCCCCCGGCGCCTCCGAGACCTGCGCCTTCGCGATGAACCTGGTCGCGCTCGGCACGCGCGAAGCGGATTTCGATGCGTATTGCGCGCACCTGGTGGACCGCGCGCTCGACATCGCCCGCGGCGGCTCGGGTCGGATCGAGACGAAGACGAAGGAGACGACATGAGCTTCCCCGCCGCACGCATCACCGACATGCATGCCTGCCCGATGGTCACCGGTCTGGTGCCGCATGTCGGCGGGCCGATCTCGCTGGGCATGTTCACGGTTCTGACCGGCAATATGCCGCAGGCGCGCGTCAGCGACCTCGCGGTCTGCGTGGGTCCGCCCGATGTCATCGTCAAGGGATCGTCGACGGTACTGGTGGGCAACCTGCCGGCGGCGCGGATACTCGACAACACGGCGCACGGCGGCATGATCGTCATGGGTTTTCCGACGGTACTGATCGGAGGGTAGGCAGGGGAATGTCGGTGACGCTCCGCTTCCAGTCCACCGGAACCGTGCCGGGCGACGGCGCACCGGTGACGATGCGCGCGAAGAGCCTGACCATCGGCCGTGGCCCCGACAACGACCTGGTCCTGCCCGATCCGGACCGGCTGATCTCGAAGACGCATTGCGTGATCGAGGATCATGGCGGCAATGTCGTGGTGATGGACATGTCGACGAACGGAACCTTCCTGAACTACGGCAAGGTGCCGCTGGGGCCGACCCCGACCCCGCTCAACGATGGCGACGTGCTCACGCTCGGCACCTACGAACTGGTCGTCGCGCTGGGTGGCTCCGGGCGCGGGGCCAAGGATCTGCCCGATCCGCTCGAACGCGCGCCGGTATCGCATGGCAACCCGGACGCCGCGCCGGGGCAGGACAGCCTGCTCGACGACATCGAGAGCGATGCCGACTTCCTCGACGATCTGCTGGAGAGCGGCGACCAGCCGAAGGGGCCGGCGCGCTGGGTCGAGGCGAAGGATCGGCTGGACGACTTCCTGCCGCCGCTCTCGGATGACGAGCTTCTCGGTCCGGCGCGCGAACCGGACATGCCGGCGATTCCCGACCACGGCGCCGCGGTGTCGGATCATTTCGCGCCCGGGCCGGCGAAGGCGCCGAAGATCCCCGATGACTGGGACGACCTCCTGGCCCCGTCGCGGGGCGCCGGGCCGCCCTCGCCGCCGCCGGCCACCCCGACGACGACCGGCGCGGACGACCTGGACGACCTGGGCGACCTGCCCGACCTCGCGCCGGAACCCGCGCCGGTGCCGCGACCGGCACC
>SLPP01000397.1 GCA_007131945.1 Paracoccaceae bacterium
ACGGCGGGCTCGTGGAAGTTCAGGTCCGGCTGCGAGGCGAGGAAGTTGTGCAGGTAGTACTGGCAGCGGCGCGAATCCCAGTGCCAGGCCGAGCCGCCGAAGATCGAGAGCCAGTTGTTCGGCGGCGTGCCGTCGGGGCGTGGGTCGGCCCAGACATACCAGTTCGACCTCGGGTTGTCGCGGCTGGTCCGGCTCTCGCGGAACCAGGGGTGCGCGTCCGAGGTGTGGTTGAAGACCAGGTCGATCAGCACCCTCAGTTCCAGCGCCTCCGCCCGCGCGATCAGCCGGTCGAATTCGTCCAGCGTGCCGAATACCGGATCGATGTCGCAGTAGTCGGCGACGTCGTAGCCGAAATCCTTCATCGGCGAGGGGAAGAAGGGCGAGATCCAGATCGCGTCGGCGCCGAGGCGGGCGACATGTTCCAGCCGGTCGATGATCCCGACCAGATCGCCGATCCCGTCGCCGTTCGAATCCTGGAAACTGCGCGGGTAGATCTGGTAGATGACGGCGCCGCGCCACCATTCCGTCCCGACCTGGCCGTCGATCGCCGCGATCTGGTTCATGCCGTGCCTCTGCCTCGCATCATCCTCGCCGGATCCGCGCCCGACGCGAAAAACCGCTTTGCCCGCAAGCGGCGGCGACTGTCAATCGCGCGGGCCACGCGCCCATCACCATCGCTTGAGGGCGCGGCGCGCCGTTTGCGTCCGGTGAAATTGTGCCTATCTTGCGGGCAATATCCAGACCCCGGGCCATCCGCCGGATGCCGCTCGTTCCGTCAGAAGAGAGGTTCGCATGTCCACAGACCGTTTCCATTCCGCGCGCGCTCGCCAGCCGGTGGTGCGGGCCGCCGCCTTGCCGCGCCGCGGTATCCGGCCGCTGATCGCGCCGCTGATGGCGCTGCTGTTGGTGCTGGCGCTGGCGCTTCCGGCATTCGCCCAGATGCCGCAGGAGCGGCCGGTCAGCTTCGCCGATCTGGCCGAGGCGGTGAGCCCGACGGTGGTCAACATCACCACCTCGACGCGGGTGGCCAGCCAGCTCGATCGCGGCGGCCCGCGCCTGCCCGAGGGCTCGCCCTTCCAGGAATTCTTCGAGGAGTTCTTCAACCGTGACGGCGAGCGCGCGCCGCGGCCGCGGCAGAGCCAGTCGCTGGGTTCGGGTTTCGTGATCTCGGAAGACGGCTACATCGTCACCAACAACCACGTCATCGAGGGCGCCGACGAGATCCGCGTCGAGTTCTTCTCGGGCAAGACGCTGACCGCGGAACTCGTGGGCACCGATCCGGCGACCGACATCGCGCTGCTGAAGGTCGAGAACGACGAGCCGCTGCCGCACGTGACCTGGGGCGACAGCGAGGCGGCGCGGGTCGGCGAATGGGTGATCGCGGTGGGCAACCCGCTGGGCCAGGGCTTTTCGGTCTCGGCCGGGATCATCTCGGCCAAGGGCCGCGCGCTGCAGGGCAATTTCGACGACTTCATCCAGACCGACGCGGCCATCAACCGCGGCAATTCGGGCGGCCCCCTGTTCAACATGGATGGCGAGGTGATCGGGGTGAACACGGCGATCCTGTCGCCCACCGGCGGCTCGATCGGGATCGGCTTCGCCATGTCCTCGGCGGTGGCGACGCAGGTGGTCGAGCAGCTGCGCGAATTCGGCACCACAAGGCGCGGCTGGCTGGGCGTGCGCATCCAGGACGTGACCGAGGACGTGGCCGACGCGCTGGGCCTGCCGCGCCCGCGCGGCGCGCTGGTGACCGAGGTGATGGAGGGCCCGGCGCGCGATGCCGGCATGCTGGCGAGCGACGTGATCCTGCGCTTCGATGGCGGCGATGTGTCCGACACCCGCGACCTCGTCCGCCGCGTCGCCGATGCCGGCGTCGGGCGCGCGGTCGAGGTCGTCGTGTTCCGCGACGGCGAGGAGCAGGTGATCGAGGTCGTTCTCGGCCTGCGCGAGGACGGCGCCGTGCCCGCGCGCCCGGCGATGCCGGAGGAGCCGGCCGAGATCCTCGGTCTGGAGCTGGCGCAGCTGACGCCCGAGATGCGCCTCGAGATGGGTCTGGCCGGCGACGCGACGGGGCTCGTCGTCCGCGGTGTCGAGCCGGGTTCGGACGCCGATGCCAAGGGGCTGCGCCCGGGCGATCTGATCACCGAGGCCGGGCAGCAGCCGGTGGCGACGCTGGCGGAATTCCAGGAACGCGTGCAGGATGCCCGCGACGCCGGGCGGCGGACGATCCTGCTGATGGTCCGCCGCGGCGAGGATCCGCGCTTCGTCGCGCTCTCGCTGGAAGACTGATCGCGCCCTGCATCGCCCGCGCCGCCCGGCGCGGGCGATCATGCCCTTCCGCGGCCCGGCGGGCGCTGTCCGGAGGGCGCGCGCCGGGCACGCTACCGGCCCCCCCCCGCTCAGTCGGGCCGGCCGGCTCGTTCCACGAGTTCCGCCAGCGCCGCGTCGGTCCATTCGGGCAGGTCGAAGAGCATCGCCCAGGCCCGGGCATAGCTGGCGAAATCGTAGCTGTGGCCGAAGCCCGGCGGCGGCTTGACCGCGGTCATGATGTCCACGCCGAGCTGCAGGAAGGTCACCACCGGCAGCCAGCGGAAATCGGGCGCGACATCGGGGCCGCGCGGCCCGGTCATCCAGTCGGGGCGCCGCCAGGCAGCCAGCGGCTCGAAGAACACCACCGCGTCGCTGGCATGCTGCAGATAGAGGATGCGGAAGCCGCCCCAGGGCGCGGCGATTTCCGAGGTGAGCCCGGTCTGGTTGATGAAGCGCACCGCGCTGCCGTCGCGGTAGGAGGGCAGCCAGGCGGGCGTGCCGGGATTGCGGTTGCGCGTCACCTCGGACCAGGTCGGGCTGTTGAAGGGCGGCCCGACCCAGAGCGCGCCGTCGAACGGATCGCCCACGACCTGGTGCAGGTCATGGCTGAGATCGGAATTGAGCGAGCCGAGGCTGAGCCCGTTGAGATAGAGCGCCGGGCGCGCCTCGGGCGGCAGGCTGCGCCAGTGGCCGTAGACCTCGGCGAAGACGGCGCGCGCGGTCTCGACCCCGTATTCGGGATCGGTCAGGAGCGCGATCCAGCTTGCCAGGTAGGAATACTGCACCGAGACCGTCGCAACGTCGCCGCGCAGGATGTATTCCAGCGCCTGCTGGCCGGCCGGATCGACCCAGCCGGTCCCGGTGGGCGTGGCGATGACCAGCGTGCCGCGGGAAAAGGCGTCGATGCGCTCGAGCTCGGCCAGCGCCAGCGCCGCGCGGGCCTGCGGATCGGGGGCCGAGTTCAGCCCGACATAGACGCGCAGCGGCTCGAGTGCCGGCGCACCGGTCGCCGCCTCGATCCGCGCCCGGTCGGGGCCGGCGGCGATCATCGCGCGGCCCATGCGTCCGAGCCCCTCCCAGTCGATCAGCGAGCCGGGCGCGCCGGTCTTGAGTGGGTCCTCGGGACGCGGGCTCGTCTCCTCGAAGAGGCCGTCGAGCCCGGCATAGATGCGGTCGGCCGCGGTCAGCGCGCCGCGCACCAGCACGCCGTTGCCGATGTTCCAGAACAGCAGCGCCGTCAGCCCGACCGAGACGAGCAGCGCCTGCGGGCCGGGCAGGGCGCGCGCGAGCCGGGCCGCGAGCCAGGTCACGACGAGAAGCAGCAGCCGCGCCAGCCAGACGAGCAGCAGGAAGAGCACCAGCGCCCCGGCGGCGATGGAGAAGGGGCGCACCGTCTCGACCGGTGGCATCGCCATCAGCGCGCGCAGCCCGTTCTGCCATTCCGACGCCTGCCAGAGCGCCACCGCCGCGGCGAGGAGGCAGACCAGCGCGAGGCCCAGACGCGCCCGCGTCAGGGCTCCGGGTGGCAGTTCCGGGAATTCCAGCCGGCGCCAGAGCGCCGACAGGACGAGCCCGATCGCGTGCCCGGCGGCCAGGCTGACGCCGCTGAGGATCGCCTGCACCGCCGTGTCGCGCGGCACGAGGCTCGGGGCGAGCGAGGCGATGAAGAAGAGCGTGCCGAGGGCCAGCGACGGCAGGCCGGGATGCGGCAGCAGCGCGCGC
>SLPP01000155.1 GCA_007131945.1 Paracoccaceae bacterium
CACCCATGAGCGCCTGATGGATCATGTCAGCGATCGCCACCCAGGCATCGCCCGCCGTCGCAAGGCCGAGCGGCCGGAATGCCGCGGCCAGCCGGCAACGGCGAGGAGCGCGTGATGGCCAAGCCCAAGCTACCCACCGGCTCCCGCCCCCGGCCCTTCGGCGGAAAGTCCGGACGGTCCGGCGCCAAGGGTTCCGAACCCGTCCGTTCGGATTCCGCCCAGTCGGACCAGGCTTCGTCGACAATCGATCACGCACCGCGCAAGCCGTTGCAGTCCGAGGGGGTCGAACGCGGCGGCCCGTCGCTTGGTGGCCCGGCACGTGCCGGACGCCAAGGCATCGCGCTCCAGGTTCTTGCCGATCCGACGGCGCGCCGGACATTCAGCCGGGTCTATTCCGGTCAAGCCGCGCGCCCATGGCGCCGGTGAGGCAACCTAACCCAAACGACCTCAAAGTGCCGGTTGGCCGCTAATCGACAGGATCTCAGTACAAGCGAGCGCGGATCTCCGCCGAGGATCTGCAGTGCCTGCCACTCGATGCACGGATTGCCACAATTCATAAGGTGCTAGGACGGTTCGGTCGACAGGAAGCCGACCAGCAGGGGCATCAGCAGATCGACCCGATAGAGGATGTCGAAATGCGTGACATCGGGCAGCACCGCGAACTGGCGGTCCGGATCGCGCGCCGGGCCCATCGGATGCTCCGACACCGCGCCGCCCATCAGCTGGAAGAGTTTCAGGACCTTCATCGGCTGGACGATGTCGGTATCGCCCACGATCAGCAGCGTCGGCGCCTCTATGGCGCGCATCGCGTCGTCCTCCCATCCCATGCCCGCGAGCATCGCCTCGCGCATCTTGTCGACCAGCACCGCGAAGCGCTCGGGTTCGGGGGCGACCGCCCGGTAGGCTTCTTCCATCGGCGTGCCGGCGAGCATGGCGGCGTTCATCTGCGGCCAGCCCGCGCGCACCGAATCGTGGATCGAATCCGGCTGATGCGAGGCCGAGATTACCACCAGCCGGTCGACCGCCTCTGGATGATGCGCGGTGAGCCCCAGCGCCGTGGCGCCGCCCATCGAGAAGCCGACGACATCGACCGGGCCCAGATCCTGCCGGGCGATGAAACCCGCGACATCGTCGGCGAACTGGCGAAGCGACAGCGGGCGGTCGAGGTCGCGCGTCCGGCCATGCCCCTCGAGTTCCACCGCGTAGACGGTCCGCGACTCGGCCAGCGCGGGCAACAGGGGGCCAAGCGCCTCGATCGTCATCAGCCCGCCATGCAGCAACACGAGCGGCGCGCCCGCCTCGCCATGGACTTGGTAATGCATCTCCAGACCGTCGACGGATTCGAACCCGCTCCGAACCGGGTCCGGCATATTCTCGGAGACAGTGATCGGGTCGACGCGGTCGAGATCCTGCGCCGAAGCGACCGCCGCGGAGCCCGCCAGCGTGCCGGCAAGGGCGATGCGTGAAAGTTTCCGATTTCTCAAGGTTCCCGTCCTTTCTGTGGGTTTCGTTGCTTGACGCACCTTTCGCGTCGAGGGACTTGTGCCGAGCCGTCACCTCCGGCCCGCCGGTCCGCGCAGGCATTCAGAGCGGAAGTCGCTGGTATAGGCCGCGCTGGAAGCCATTTCGCCCGAACGCCGGCCGCGAGAACACTTCGAGCCGGACCTGCAGATTGCGACCCGCGTCCGTATTTCCTCATTCCGTGGAACACGCATCACGATTCCATCGAAGGTTCGGGCGCGAAAAATCGGCCGTTTCCCTCCACGCGACCGCCCTTGCCGTACATGTTGCGAGGCCTCGCCCAATCAACAAGGGATTGGAAGGGGCCGGCCTCGTTCCGCCCCTTCGGCATCATGTCGAGTATGCCGTAGATCCCGAGAATTTCTTCCCCGCCGCGAGCGTAGGCCGAGTAGGTGTGGTAGATCTTGCCGGACTCGTCCATGTAGAAGGCGCTGTTTCCGGAAAGATCGCGCATCTCAGCTGCCCAATCGGGCGCCGGGCCGAAGTTGTAGCTTGCACGCCCCGCCGAAACGTCTTCCCGGCGGAATGACACGCCGAAGTCGTAGTTGAAGTCGCTTCGGAAAGCCGACACCCACAGGACTCGCCAGTCCATGCGACGCCGCACCGCTTCGATTTCCTCGATGGGTGCTCTCGCGACCACGACGTAGCTGACGTCATGGTTTTCGAGATGCGGCAGAAGTCCCGCCATATGGTCGATTTCGAGAGAGCATCCGACGCATTGGTGCGCAGCTCCCGGACCCATCATGAAGTGCTTGATGAACAACTGGCTCCGGCCCTGAAAGAGGTCCGCAAGGCTGCAGGGACCCTCCGGTCCGTCGAAGACGTACTCCTTTTCGACCAGCACCCAGGGCAAGGCCATGCGCTCGGCCGCAATGGCGTCCCGCAAGCGCCCCATTTCCTTTTCGCGGGACAGCAGCACCCGCCGCGCAGCGAGCCAGTCTTCTCGTGAGACAACGTGGTTCCTGTGCATCAGAGTTCCCTCCCTGGCTGTGGTGACCGGCGCTCATCGAAGGCCGGTCGATTCCCAATGAGCTTGCAAAAGCTAGCAAGCACTATAAAAATGGAAGGCGAGCCCTCTGTCAATCTTTTTTGTATCGGACGCTACAATATGCCACCAGGACGCCCCCGCGCTTTCGACAAGGAACAAGCGCTTGATACAGCCCTCCGGCTTTTCTGGCGCCATGGCTATGAAGGCACGTCGATCGCGGCCCTCGCCGAACAGATCGGGATCACGGTGCCGAGCCTCTATCTGGCCTTTGGCAACAAGGCGAGCCTGTTCAAGCAGGCGGTCGCGCACTATGAGCGCTACAGCGGAGCGCTCTACACGGATACGCTCGCCAAACCCTCCGCACGCGAAGTTGCGCTCGGAATCCTGCAAGGCGAAGCAGAGCTTGTTGCAGGCGGTGAGACGCCCGCGGGATGTCTGATGGTGCAAGGCGCGCTCGCAACGAGCCCCGGCGCCGAGGACGTGCGAGCGTGTCTTGCCGCGCAGCGGCGCAATGCGCAGTCCTTGATCGCCGAACGGTTTGAACGTGCCACGAGCGAAGGCGATCTGCCGGAAGGCTGGGAACCGCAGGCCCTTGCCAGCTTCATCATGACGGTCGCTTCTGGCATGGCGGTGCAAGCGAAGAGCGGCGCAAGCCGACGCGAACTGTCGGAAGTGATCGAAATCGCCATGCAGATCTGGCCTCCAAAAGCCGGCGAGTCACGCGGCGCGAACCTTGATCCGTAGGGCCGGCCCCGATCTCGTCTCGCCCGATTCGCCGTTGGCGGACGCTTTTTGCGAGATGCGAAGGTCTGTGCGCCCGGCGGCAGCGCGTTCCGGCAACGGCGTTCAGCAGTCGACAAGGCACGTCAACGACTTTTCAGGTTGTTTGACCGATCGGCAAAGACGGCTCGTTGCGCCTCGAAAGCCCGCCGGTAGGCCGGCCGCGCCTCGCCGCGGGCGACATAGGCGGCAAGCCCGGGATGCGCCTCCAGCATGCCGCCATCCTTCAGCCGGATCAGCACCGCGACCATCAGCAGATCGCCCGCGCTGAAGGCGCCATCGAGCCAGTGGGCGGCGCCGAGCCGCGCGGACAACTCGCTCAATCGCACATGGATGCGCCCCTCCAGCATGGGCAGCCGCTCGGCGTGCCAGGGCCTGTCGCGCTCCAGGTAGATGGCGGTCTCGCGCTCGACGATCGGCGGCTCCACCGTCGAGATGGCGGCGAAGCTCCAGGCGACGGCGCGCGCCCGGGCCTTCGCCTCGGCTGGCAGCAGACCCGCATGACGCTTGGCGATGTGCAGGACGATCGCGCCCGATTCGAAGAGGACGAGGTCGCCTTCCTCCCAGGTCGGTATCTGGCCGAACGGGTTGCGCGCGCGATGCGCTTGCTCCTTCATTGCCCCGAACGAAAGAAGCCGCACATCGTAGGGCTGGCCCACCTCCTCGAGCGCCCAGCGAACGCGCATGTCGCGGGCGAGCCCCCGGCCGCCGTCGGGCGAGCGTTCGAAGGCGGTGATGGTGGGGGTCAAGGTCGATCTCCGTTCGTTGCTGTGGAAACTGTCGACGCGGTTCGCGGCGGATGCCCCGCCTTTCTGCCTCCGATTCATTCCGCGGGATTCGACCGCCTCGCAGTCCACGCACGGCTACCCTGCGGCGCGTTCGAGCGTGGCGATATCGACCCGGCCCATCTGCAGGAAGGTCTCCATGACCTTCGGGTCGGCCGACGAAAGCAACTCGGGCAGGCGCCGAGGGACGATCTGCCACGACAGCCCGAAGCGGTCCTTCAGCCAGCCGAAGCGCTCGGCCTCGGGCTGGGCGCTCAACGCGGTCCAGATGCGGTCGATCCCGGCCTAGTCGTCGCAGAGGACGACGAAGGAATTGGCTTCGGTAAAGGTGAAGTCGTGCTCCAGCGCGCTGTCGGTGGGCATGAAGCTCTGCCCGGCCAGGCGGAACTGCGCGTGCATCACGGTGCCCGCCACCTCGCCGCCCGAGCCGTCATGGCGCAGCACGCCCTCGACGCCCGATCCAGGGAAGATCGAGCTGTAATGCGCCATCGCCGCCTCGGCCTGCCCGGCCTTGTCCCGGGTGAAGAGGAGCATCGGCGTTACCACCTGCCCCCCGGTCTGCGACGGCGGGCCGAGCGCAAGCTGCCAGGACATGCCCCAGCGGTCGTCGACCCAGCCATAGCGCTTGCTCCAGGGATATGTGTCGAGCGGCATGCGCAGCCGACCGCTCTTGCCGAGAGCGTCCCAGGCGCGGTCGAGCGACGCCGCTTCCTCGAAGGTCAGGAAATAGGACACCGCCGGGGTCGGCCTGAAACGCGTCCCCCCGTTGAGCGCCAGCATCGCCTGGCCGCCGAGGTGGAACTCGACGACCATGCCCTTTCCCTCGGGCTGGCCGTGGATCTCGAAGCAGGTCTTGCCGTAGCGCTTGAGCCTGCCGACGCCGGAGGCCGGCACGAGTTCGGTGTAGAGCGCCGCGGCCTCCTCGGCGTCGCCGTCGAACCACAGATGCGGAAGAATCTTCGGTGCCATTCAGAGCTCCACCACCGGTTGGAACCCACCGAAGATCAGCCGCCTGCCGTCGAAGGGCATCTCGTGCGCCGCCATGCGTGGGTCGTGCATGACCTTCGCGTTGCCCGCGTCGCGCGCGGCGCGGTCGGGCCACTGGACCCAGGACAGGACGACTTCCTCATCCGGCTCGGCCTTCACCGCGCGGCGGAAGTCGGTGTGCTTGCCCTCGGGCACGTCCACGCCCCAAGTCTCCATGATCCAGGTGGCACCGTGCTCCATGAAGATCGGGTCGCAGGTGCGGGCGATCTCCACGAAGTCCTCGCGCCGGTCGCGCTTCACGGCGACGACGAAACCGTCGACATAGCCGCCGGGGCGGGGCGTGCCCAGTTCGTAGACAGGCTCGAAGGCGCCGAAGACCACGCGCTTGCCGTCGAAGGGCATCGGGTTCGTCTCGGGGCTCAGCCGCGGGTCGTCCATCGGCGCCTGCATGACCTGGTCGTGGACCGCCTTCGACGGCCAGCGATACCACGACAGGACCACCGTCTCGTCCGCCGCGGCCTTCACCGCCAGCGGAAACGAGGTGCGCTCGCCCGTTGGCACGTCATCGCCCCAGCATTCCGCGGCCGACAGGCAGCCGCGATCGCGGAAGGCCTCGGCCGCCTTGCGCGCATGTTCGATGAAGGCGGCGCGGTTCGCGGTCGGCACCGCGCAGATGAAACCCTGGATGCATGTCATGGTCTGTCCTCCCGATCGTTGATTGCCTGATTTCCTCCGCCGCGAAGCGATTCGTCCCGCGGCCAGGTCGTGTTCCGTATGGACTTCTAGAAAGGCCCGTCCGAGTTGTATCCGGTCGCCCGGGTTTGGATCGTGCCTTTGCCGCCGGTCGGGGCGCGCACGCCCTCCCGGCGTCGACGGCATCGGTCATACCCGCAAACCGCCCCCTTTACCCGCGCCGGGCGGCGTCGATGGCTGCCACGTCGATCCTGCGCATCGTCATCATGGCGGCGAAGGCGCGCCGCGCCTCGTCACCGCCCGCGGCCATCGCCTCGGTGAGGGTCCGCGGGGTGATCTGCCAGTTGACGCCCCAGCGATCCTTGCACCAGCCGCACTGGCTTTCCTGCCCGCCATTGCCGACGATGGCGTCCCAGTAGCGGTCGGTCTCCTCCTGGGTATCGGTGGCGATCTGGAACGAGAACGCCTCGCTTTGCGGAAAGGCCGGGCCGCCATTGAGGCCAACGCAGGGGATGCCCATGAGCGTGAACTCGACGACCAGTACCGCACCGGCCCCGGTGCTGGGATTGTCGGCGGGCGCATGGTGGACGGCACCAACCGCGCTTTCAGGGAAGACCGAGGCATAGAAGCGGGCTGCGGCTTCGGCCTCGCTGTCATACCAGATGCAGATCGTGTTCTTCGGTTTCACCATGTCCTCCCTTAACGATCATTGCGGCCCCGGCTGCAGGATTGCCCACTGGATGCCGAACGGGTCCTCGGCCAGGCCCCAGTCGTCGCCCCAGAACTGCCGCTCGTAGGGCATGACCACAGTGCAGCCGGCGGCCAGCGCGCGATCCCACCAGGCACGGCCGTCCTCGACGACGAGTTGCATGTGCATGCCCTTCAGGCCGCTGAACGGCGCTGCGCCCTCGGGTGCGTGATCGGTCATCATCAGGCAGCCGCCGTTGATCTCGAGCTGGGCGTGCATCAGGCGCTCGGGCTTCTCGCCGTCGGGCATCCGGCCGAGGTCGGTCGCGCCGAAGGCCTTCATGTAGAAATCCGCCGCCTCGTTCGCGCGGCCGCCGTAGCCGATATAGGGGATGACGCCGTTCATGACGGCGGCGTCGGGGCGGGTCGCGGTTGCGGTATCGGTCATGTCAGTTCTCCGGTTCGGGTTTGCGTGGTTGAAGCGGCGGTCGGGCCCTGCGGCCGGCCCGCCCGTGCCCGGTCGGCGGCCGCGAAATGCGCCATCTGGTCGGCATGCGCCTTGATGAAGGCGGGCCGCGCGGTGGCGCGCGCGACATAGCCGCGGCAGGCGGGGTAGGCATCGAGCCCGCCGGCGAAACGCTCGACCACGCGCATGACGTCGGCCATGGCGATGTCGGCGACCGAGAACTCACTCGCCAGCCATTTGCGCTCGGCAAGCACCCGTTCCATGTGCCCGAGCCGCCCCTTCAGGAAGGCCTCGATCCGCTCGCGGCCCGGCATTCCTCCGCTGTCGCCCGAGAACCTGACGAGCGCGCAGGCCATGGCCGCAGGCTCGACCGAGTTGAGCGCCGCGAAAAGCCAGCTCGTGGCCTCGGCGCGGCGCCGCGGCTCAGTCGGCAACAGCATCTCGCTGTAGCCGCCCAGATGCAGCAGGATCGCGCCGCTCTCGAAGATCGAGACCTCGCCATCGGTCAGCCAGGGCACCTGGCCGAAGGGCTGGTGGTCGAGATACGCCCCGCCTTCCTCGCGCCGCGGCACGGTCGCGACCCTGTAGGGCAGCGCCGCCTCCTCCAGCACCCAGCGGGCGCGCAGGTCGCGGACATGACCGCGCGGCGCCTCGGGCACCCAGGCGAAGGTCGTGAGTGTCAGTTCGGTCATTTGTTCACCTCGTTGCGGATCGTCTTCGTCAGGTCGCGCCGAACGCGGCGGCGAGGAAGGCCTCGGGCAGCGCGGTGTCGTCGGCTCCGCCCATCATCCGCTGGGTGAAGAGCGCCGCGACCGTTTCGCTGACCGGATCGCACCAGAAGGTCGTGCCGAACCCGCCCCACCAGCCGAACCGGCCCTGCGCTGCCGGATCGGTGCGCAGCGCGACGCCCAAGCCCCAGCCGTGGCTGTCCCAGAAATCCGGCGGGAACCACGGCGAGGCGGCCTTCTGCTCGGCCGTGATCTGGTCGGTGAGCATCTCGGCCAGCAGTTCGGCCGACAGAAGCCGCCGCCCGCCCGCCACGCCGCCGTCGAGCAGGAAGCGCCCGAAGGCGTGGAAATCGTCGACGGTCGAGACCTGCCCGCCGCCACCCGCCTCGAAGACCGGCGGCTCGGCGAAGCTCGCGCCCGCCGCCGCGTTCCAGACCTCGAACGCGTCCGTGCCGGGATTGCGCCAGTAGGCGGTGGCAAGCCGGTCGGCCGGACCGAAGAAGCCGGTGTCCATCATGCCCAGCGGCACGAAGATCCGGTCGCGCTGGAAGGCGCCCAGCGGCCTCCCGCTGGCCCGCGCCACCAGGACACCCGCCACATCCAGCCCGATATGGTAAAGCCACCGCGCACCCGGCTGATGGACAAGCGGCAGGGAACCCAGCCGCGCCATGTATTCCTCGGCATCCGCGCCGAAGAGCCGCGGCCCCGGCGCCACGCCCAGTTCCAGCATCCGCGCTGCGATCGGGGTCGTTTCGGGATCGGCCAGCACGAAGCCAAGCCCCATGCGCATGGTCAGAAGATCCCGCAGGGTGATCGCGCGCTCGGCCGGGACTGTATCGTCGAGCGGTCCCTCCAGCCGGCGCAGCACGCGGCGGTCGGCAAGCTCCGGCAGCCAGGCATCGACCGGGTCGTCGAGGCCCATGACCCCGTCCTCGACCATCATCAGCGCCGAGACCGCAGTGACCGGCTTGCCGATCGAGGCGACGGCGAAGACCGTGTCGCGGGTCATCGGCGCGCCGCTTTCCAGGTCACGAAGGCCCGCGACATGCGTCCAAGCCTCGCCGCTACGCCCGATCAGCGCGACGAGCCCCGGCACCTCGCCCGTCGCCACCGCGCGGTCCAGTTGCCGGCGCAAATCGTCGAGCGAACCGGCCTCGGCCGGGAGCGGCAAGCCCAGCCCGCCGAGCAACAGGCCGGCGACGCCAAGCTGCAAGCCGTCGCGGCGCGAAATCGCGGCCGCCGGTTCGCGGATGTCGGATCGGCGCATCCTCTCCTCCCTTGGGGAATCGCCTTGACTTCGTCCCTAGCAGAAATAACTTGCATATACAAGTTAATCCGTGCGCGGGTGCCCGGCGACGGCAGGTCCCTGCCGACCGAAGCGCGGTCTCCCGGCAGTTTCCCGCTTTCCGCCGAGAATGATTGCAACTACAAGAAGCGCCATGGACCATCTCGACGCCGCCCGCATCATGGCCGCCGACTGCCTGTGCTACCGCGCCCGGCGCGCGGCGCGGGCGATCACCCGCGCCTACGATACCGCGCTGCGCCCGATCGGGCTGCAGGCCACGCAGGTGACGCTCTTGAACGCCATCGCGCTTGGTCCCGAGAGCACGCGGTCAATGGGGCAACTCGCCGAGATCATGGCGCTCGAGATCTCGACCCTGACCCGCAATCTGCGTCCGTTGGAACGCGCCGGGGTCATTGCCATCTCCCGCAGTGCCACCGACCGCAGGGTGCGCCTCGTGCGCCTGACCGAGACGGGCAAGACGCGCCTCGCCGCCGCGCTGCCGCATTGGCGCCGCGCCCATGCCGAGATCACCGCTACCCTCGGGGACGAACCCGCCCGCGACCTCCGCATTGCCCTCGACCACGCGACCCAAACGATGAAGGCGGCTGAGCGGAGCCCGTGCTCCGGCACGTGATCCCGGCGTCCGCAGCGAGCGGCGCGGGACCTTCGGCCACCACCCCCGACCGCATCCGGAAACCGTGCGAAAAGGTTTCCAACAGGTTACGATCCGAAGTGGTTTCCTTTAGTTTCAATCTCTTGCGGGACCTGTGCAACTTGCACACCTTTCGCAATGCCGCCCCGGGGCCACTCGACGTCGCGCTCCACCCGCCTCAGTCGGGGCTATCATCCGCCTTCGGCCAGTAGGTCCCGAAGCACCAGACATTGCCCTCCGGGTCGCGGCAAATGAACTCCCGGCTGCCGTAGGACCGCTCGGTCGGCGGCTCGTCGATCTGCACACCCGAGGCCTCGACGCGCCTGAACAGCCCGTCCAGGTCTTCGACCGCCACATAGGTCGCGCGCCCACCCTGATCCTGGCCCTCCGACTCGCCGACGATGCGGCCAAATTCGTCCGCGACGACCTGGCCGAGCATCACCATCGACGAGCCGAAGGAAAGCTCGGCATGCGCGATCCGGTCGCCATCGGTGTGTCGGGCGCGCTCGGCAAGCCGACGGTGAGGTCGCGGCATCGCATACGCAGCGTTAGGATTAAGCCGTCGGTGAGCCATCTGTGCTTGGCGGATCAATATTCAGACTTTCAATCGAAAGGCCTCTCTTCTCCGCACTCTCTTTGACCGCAAGGCGAATCGCTTCACTTCTCTCCAGTAGGCGGCGGAAGCGGGGCTCGTCCAGAACAAGCAGCGTCGTATGGCTAATTGCTGTGATCTGGGTGCGGCGAATCTGGCGGCTCAGCAGTGCCAATTGTCCGAACATCTCGCCGCGGCCCAGCTTGCTCTTCTGACCTGCTGTCTCGACCTCGACGGCCCCCGAAGCGATGAAACAAACCTCGCGGGGCACGTCGCCCTTTCGCATCAGCACGTCGCCGGGCTGTAGGTAGCGGGCCTTCAGCGCCTTGGCGAGCCGGGACCGGGCGGCATCGTCCATGTCAGCAAAGAGCGGGAACTGGCGCACAAGTTCGGTTTTCTGCACCGCAAGATCGAGTGCCGGGCGCGCTTCGGCGCGCTTGCGTTTCTCGGCCAGTTCCCGCTTGAGCGTGGTCAGGAGTTCCCGGCCAATCAACCCGTCCTGATATAGGATGTCGTATTCCCGCTCCTCGAGCCGGAGCGAGGTGCGACGGATGAAGCGGCGCTCGATCTCTTCGGCATAGCCGGGATACTGAAGGCGCAGCCCGTCCAGCGCCGATTGCGTTTGGCCCTCGCGACGCTTCAGCAGTTCGTGCAGCAGATCGGCAACCCGGCGGCCGTGGATTCGGCGGATCTTGCCGTCGATATAGCCGTGCAGGTCGCGCAGGGTCAGGCGCTGTTGCAGTAGGATCTCGAAACGATCGGCGGTCATGCGGGCCAACAGCCCGGACAGACCAAGCCTGTTATGCATGAAGATCGCGAAGCTGTACCAGCGACCACGCGCAAGGCTGAGGCGCCCCGCCGTGCGGTACTCGTCTCGTCCCCCGGCCCGCGTGCGCTCGATCAGTCGGTCGGCGTCCGACAGCATCTGTTCGGCCAGTCGCGCCGAGATCTGCTGTTCGCGGAACGCTTCGAGGATCATGTCGCGCTCGCGCCCGGCGAGCGCGACCAGGCCAAGTGTGATGCGGTCGCGATCAGCGATTTCGTCGACGCCTTCGGCCTTCGCCATGGCGCTGTCCAGCCGCTCGGCAAAGCGCTTTGCCTCGGAGCGAACTATCTCTCGCGTCAACTCATGGCGTTGCGCGGTGCTCGCCACCTCCTCGCGCACGTTCTCGAGCGCGACGGCGATCACCTGGTTCGACAGCGCACGGTCCAGCCGCGACAGCTTGTCGAGTCCCAGAAACGCGATGATCCAGCGCAGAGTCGTCCCCTGCACGAGGAGCGTGTAGAGCGTGAAGCCCGTGGCAAGGATGCCGACCTCGCGCTTGATGTCCATCGGCACGCGCAGGTTCTCGGTCACGGCAAGGGCGAGGGCCAGCGTGACAGCCCCGCGCAATCCGCCCCAGAGGATGGCGACGCGGTAAGGGCGATCCACGCGAGGCGACAGTCGTGCCGCCGTCAGCAGCGGCAGGACGACGTACAGCATGAACAGCCGCGCTGCCGTGGCCGCCACGATTACCACGCCGATCAGCGCAAGGTCGCGCAACTGGACGTCCCCGAGCAAGCGCGGCACGAGGAAGGCGGCAAGCAGGAAGATCAGCGCCCCCGCCCAATGTGCGAGCACATCCCAGACCTCGCGCAGATAAGACCAGCTGGAGGGCGCAAGGCGGCCGGGGCCAAGGTAGTTCAGCGTCATCCCGGCCATGACCACCGCGATTACACCCGAGACGCCCAGCACCTGATCCGCGACCAGATAAGTGACATAAGGCAGTGCCACGCTGAGCGAGACCTGCGCCAATGGATAGCGGCTCATCAGCGCGAACAGTGCAACGCAGATCCGCGCGAAGAGCCAGCCGATGCCGATGCCGCCGAAGACCAACAGCGGAAATCCCACCAACGCATCGCGCAGCGTGGGGTTGGGCACACCCATCATGACGAATGTCAGGAAGAAACCGAACAGCGCGATCGCAGCGGCGTCGTTCAGCAGGCTCTCGCCCTCGACGATCCGGGTCAGGCGCTGGGGGGCGGCGATGTTGCGAAAGATGCTGACCACCGCCGAAGGATCGGTCGTGGCGACGATCGCGCCCAGCATAAGGCAGGCCATCAGCGGCAGCGTGGTGAAGGGGGTTAGCGCATACCCGATGGCGAAGGTTGCCACCACTACCGCCAGCACCGCCATGACGAGGATCGGCACCCAGTCATCGGCCATCCGGCGCAGGTTCAGCCCCAGCGAGACCTGGAACAGCAGCGTCGGCAGGAGCACGTAGAGGAAGACGCTGGCGCGGATGTTGATCTCGAACATCTCGATGGCCAGCGGCAGGCCGAGGATGTCACGGCCATGATCGACCAGGAAGACGGCGCCGAGGCCGATCAGCGTGCCGATGATGGCGAGCACCACCGTGTAGGGAAGCCGGGTTCGGTCGGCCAGAGGCTCGCTCAGGGAGATGACGATGAACAGCGCGGCAACGATGCCGACGAGCGAGATGACACCCATGACAGGACCATTGACCGCATGCGCGGTCTCGAAGGATACAAGGGGGAACCCCGCCCCGAATGCGTTTTTTTCGCGTGCAGGTCAATCCTTGCATGTGTGATTTCTGCCTTCCAATGCCTTGATCTGGCGCATCAATCCGACGGCTTCCTCGACATCGTGCGCAGGGTGACAAAGTTCCCCGGGCCGATCACCTCCATCGTGCGGCCCTGTGACCGCAGCACCCGGGCAATGTTCTCGTAGCTTCGCACGACCCCATTGACTTGCGGCGCCCAAGCGTCGCTGATAACGAGGATCTTGTGGGGCAGGAAGTCGGCAAGATCCTCGCTGCTGGCCGGCTCGTGGCAGATCGGATGGGCGGTGGCGGGTGTCGCCCCGCGCGGGCGAAAAAGAGAACGAGGCGGCTGACCTTGCTCCCCGGTGATTGCCGACATGGCACTGCCTCTCACTAACCCCGGCGCGATGAGCGGACCTGGGCCGCGGTCGCACGAGTGCCATGCCGGAACTCCGTGACAACTTTGTGTCGCCCGTCGCCCGCGACACGGGACTGCGGTTTCGCGGCAACAGCGGCTCGGCCAGCCGCTCTGGCCGACGGAACGCCCTCGGTAGATTGGACACGCGTGTCGCCTGATGTATCCTGCCGCAGGAAACGCAGGGAGAAGAGCGGCATGAACACGGCAAACCAGGAGCTGCGCGGCGAGGTGGCGGTGGACCCCTCCTTTGCGCAAGGCGCAGCCTTCGTCGAGGGGCAGTTCGTTCCGGTTGCCGAAGCGCGGATTCCGCTGCTGGACCGCGGATTCACGCGTTCGGACGCGACCTACGACGTCACACATGTCTGGAAGGGCTACATATTCCGGCTCGACGACTACCTGGATCGGTTCGAGCGCAATATGGCGGCCTTGCGGATGCAGCCGCCTCTCGGCCGAGAGGAGATCCGCGCGGCGCTGATCGAATGCGTCCGCAGATCGGGACTGCGCGATGCCTATGTGCAGATGACGTGTACCCGCGGCGTGCCGCCGGGTGGCAGCCGCGATCCGCGAGTCTGCAAACCGTGTTTCTACGCTTTCGCGGTTCCCTTCGTCTGGATTTCCGATCCGGCGCAGCAGAAGCGGGGGCTCAACCTCCATGTCAGCACCCGCCGACGCATTCCACCCGACTGCCTCGACCCGAGGATCAAGAATTTCCATTGGCTCGACATGACGATGGGGCAGTTCGAAGCGTTCGACGCCGGCTGCGATACCGAGGTGCTCACCGACGGCGAAGGAAACCTGACCGAAGGGCCCGGCTTCAACGTCTTTGTCGTCCAGCAGGGTCGGCTGATGACGCCGGCCGAGGGCGTGTTCGACGGGATGACACGCCGCACGGTGATCGAGCTCTGCCAGGAACTCGGGCTGCCGGTCGAGGAGACGGTCGTCCCTGTGGCAGGGTTGGCCACCGCCGACGAGGTCTTTCTCTCCAGCACGGCCGGTGGGATCATGCCCGTAACGCGGATCGAGGGGCGAGTTGTAGGCGACGGTACGCCCGGCCCGGTTACAGCGCTGCTCCAGGGCATATATTGGGAGCGGAAGGCCAACGGTTGGCATGGTGAGCCCATCGCCTATTGCAACTGATTCAAGCGATTACACGGCATCGCGTCTGAGGGAGCAGTCAACGATCGATTTCGCGCCGTCCGTTTGCCGAGAAGCTGTCAGCCTGGCTGGCGGTGGAGGACCGGAAATCGCTAAACGATCGGCGCACCGCGAAGCGCGTGCATGCCAATCTCATGTGCTCGGATATGATGTCCACAACGAGCAGGTTGCTGTTTGTTGTGCCTGACAAGACGATCGTCAGCGCCCCGGTTCTCGGACTTGCTCTCGTCCCCCCGTGACCGGAACATCGGTTTACTCATGTCTGGCACATGGCGGCCAGCCGCTACCCCTTCGAGGAGGAACTGCTGCACAGCTGATAGACCCGGCTTCCTTCGCCTTCTGGATCGCGCCGCGCGACAGGCCGGCATGCGCGGCGTACTGCCGCTCGCTCAGCCCCTGCATGGCACGGCCTGATTATTGTTCTGAATCATTTGCTTATCGAGTTGATAAGCCCGGCGACCGGAGCGAAGGTCCATCCCACA
>SLPP01000163.1 GCA_007131945.1 Paracoccaceae bacterium
ATGCTCATGGTGCTCAAGCCGGAAAGGGAGGCAGAGGCGCGCGCCATCTTCGAGAAATGGGACCTCGATTTCGCCGTCGTCGGCGAGACCATCGCCGAGGACCGCTTCCTGATCCTGCACGGCAACGAGACCAAGGCCGACCTGCCGCTCTCCAAGCTCTCCTCCGAGGCGCCCGAATACGACCGGCCCTGGGTCGAGCCCCCTGCCCCGCCCGAACTCGGCGATCTCGTGCGGATCGACCCGATCGACGGGCTGAAGGCGCTGATCGGCAGCCCCAACCACGCCCACAAGGGCTGGGTCTGGGAGCAGTACGACCACATGGTGATGGGCGACACGGTGCGCGCGCCGGGGCTGGGCGCGGGCATCGTGCGCGTCCACGGCACCGGGAAGGCGATCGCCTTCACCTCGGACGTGACCCCGCGCTACGTCCGCGCCAATCCCTGCGAGGGCGGCAAGCAGGCCGTGGCCGAGGCCTTCCGCAACCTCTGCGCCGCCGGGGCGCGGCCACTCGCCGCCACCGACAACCTGAATTTCGGCAATCCCGAGAAGCCCGAGATCATGGGCCAGTTCGTCGCCGCCATCCGCGGCATCGGCGAGGCCTGCCGGGTGCTCGACATGCCGATCGTCTCGGGCAATGTCTCACTCTACAACGAAACCGACGGCCGCGCGATCCTGCCGACGCCGACCATCGGCGCGGTCGGGCTGATCGAGCGGATCGAGGACATCATCCCCGCCCTGCCCGAGGACGGCGACTGGGCGCTGGTCATCGGCGAGACGCGGGGCCATCTCGGCCAGTCGGCGCTTCTGGCCGAGGTCTTCGGCCGCGAGGAGGGCGACGCGCCCCCGGTCGACCTCGAGGCCGAGCGCCGCCACGGCGACTTCCTGCGCGAGAGCCGGGCGCTGGTGAAGACCGCGACCGATCTCTCCGATGGCGGGCTGGCGCTTGCCGCCTTCGAGATGGCCGAGGCCGCCGGGATCGGCGTCGCGCTCGATTCGGGCGAGATGGCGACGCTCTTCGGCGAGGACCAGGCGCGCTACCTCGTCGCCTGCAGCTTCGATCAGGCCGAGGCGCTGATGGCCGCCGCCGCGCGCGCCGGCGTGCCGATCCACTCCGTCGGCCGCTTCGGCGGCGACGTGGTGCGGCTGGGAAGCGCCGAGGCGCCGCTGGCCGAGCTCTCCGCCCTCTACCGGACCGCCTTCGTCCGCGCCCTTGGCGGCGCTTGATTACCCGCCGGGCCGCGACTACCTTTTTCGCCAGAGCATCGAGGACGACCGAATGGCCATAACGGCAGAAGAACTGGAAACGCTCCTGCGCGCGAGCTTCCCCAACGGGCAGGTCACCATCACCGACCTCGCCGGCGACGGCAACCACTACGCCGCCGAGATCATCGACGAAAGCTTCCGGGGACTCAACCGCGTGCAGCAGCAGCGCGCCGTCTATGCCGCGCTGAAGGGCAAGATGGATGGCAGCCACGGCGAGCTGCACGCGCTGGCGCTGACCACCAAGGCGCCCGATTGATGGCCATCTTCCTGATCCTCGGCCTTATCGTGCTCGTCGGCATCGTGCTGATGCTGGGGCGTGCGCAGATCGAGGATCGCGATCACGACGACGATGACGACGACGACACACCCGGCGGCAGGCGGCGTGCCCGCGTGCGCGTCCGGCCCAGCGACAGAAGGTGAAGGATGAGCATGACCGACCAGATCCGCGAGATGATCGAGAAGAACGACGTGGTGCTCTACATGAAGGGCACGAAGACCATGCCGCAATGCGGGTTTTCCAGCCGCGTGGCGGGCGTGCTGAACTTCATGGGCGTCGATTTCGTCGATGTGAACGTGCTGGCCGACGAGGGCGTCCGCCAGGGGATCAAGGAATTCTCCGACTGGCCGACGATCCCGCAGCTCTATGTCAAGGGCGAGTTCGTCGGCGGCTGCGACATCGTCACCGAGATGACGCTGTCGGGCGAGCTCGACCAGCTCTTCGACGCCAAGGGCGTCGCCTACGACAAGGACGCCGCCGACAAGATCCGCGAAGCCAACGCCTGATCAAAGGCCGCGGTCAGGCGCCGGACGCCGCGTCCCGCGAGGCAACGGGGGCGCGCGTCTCGCCCCCATCGAGGGGGCTCAACGCGCCGGGGCCGCCGCCCCGCCGGCCTGCGGCCTCCCCCGCTTCCGGGCCTTCCCGCCGGCGGCGACGCCGCGGCAGCAGCCGTGCGAGGGGGCTCGATGCCCCCGAGCACGGCGCCCCCGTCGCCGCTATTCCGCCGCCACCGGCCGGGCCTCGACCAGGCCGACGATGTCCATCATGATCCGGTTGATCTCGAAATCCTTGGGCGTGTAGACCGCCGCCACGCCCATCGCGCGCAGCCGGTCGGCGTCGTCCTCGGGGATGATGCCGCCGACGATCACCGGCACCTCGGACAGCCCCTCGGCGCGCATCCGCGCCATCAGTTCCTCCATCAGCGGCATGTGGCTGCCCGAGAGGATCGAGAGCCCGACAACATGCGCCCGCTGCTCGCGCGCCGCCGCCACGATCTCGGCGGGCGTCAGGCGGATCCCTTCGTAACGGATCTCCATGCCGCAATCGCGCGCCCGCGCCGCGATCTGCTCGGCGCCGTTCGAATGCCCGTCGAGCCCCGGCTTGCCGACGAGGAAGGAAAGCCGCCGCCCCAACCGGGCCGAGACCGCGTCGACCGCCTCGCGGATCTCCTCGAGCCCCTCGGTCCGGTTCGAGGGCGCGCGCGAGACGCCGGTGGGCGCGCGGTACTCGCCGAAGGCCGCGCGCACGACCTGCCCCCATTCGCCGGTCGTCACCCCGGCCTTCGCCGCCGCGATCGAGGCCGGCATGATGTTCGCGCCGCCCTGCGCCGCCGCGCGCAGATCGGCCAGCGCCGCCTTCACCGCGCCCGCATCGCGCGCCGCGCGCCAGGCCTCGAGCCGCGCGACCTGGTCGCGCTCGGCCGCCGCGTCGACGACCATGATTGCGCCCTCGCCCGTGGTCAGCGGCGAGGGCTCGGTGGTGGTGTAGCGGTTGACCCCGACCACCACCGTCTCGCCCTTCTCGATCCGCGCGATGCGTTCGGCATTGGCCTCGACGAGCCGACCCTTCATGTACTCGATCGCCTCGACCGCGCCGCCCATCGAGTCGATGAGCTTGAGTTCGGCCCGCGCGCCCTCCTTCAGCGCCGCGACCTTGCGCTCCACCGCCGGGTTGCCGTCGAAGAGGTCGTCATGTTCCAGAAGGTCCGTCTCGTAGGCCAGCACCTGCTGCATCCGGAGCGACCATTGCTGGTCCCAGGGACGCGGCAGGCCCAGCGCCTCGTTCCAGGCCGGCAGCTGCACGGCGCGGGCGCGGGCGTTCCTGCTCAGCGTCACCGCCAGCATCTCGATGAGGATCCGGTAGACGTTGTTCTCGGGCTGCTGCTCGGTCAGGCCGAGGCTGTTGACCTGCACGCCGTAGCGGAAGCGGCGGTACTTCGCCTCCCCGACACCGTAGCGGTCGCGGCAGATCTCGTCCCAGAGCTCGGTGAAGGCGCGCATCTTGCACAGCTCGGTCACGAACCGGATGCCGGCGTTGACGAAGAAGCTGATCCGGCCGACCATCGCCGGAAAATCCTCTTCCGCCACCTTGCCCTTGAGATCGTCGAGCACCGCGCAGGCGGTCGCCAAGGCGAAGGCCAGTTCCTGCTCGGGCGTCGCGCCCGCCTCCTGCAGGTGGTAGGAGCAGACGTTCATCGGATTCCATTTCGGCAGATGCGCGCGCGTCCAGGCGGCGACATCGGTGATCATCCGCAGGCTGGGCTTCGGCGGGCAGATATAGGTGCCGCGGGAGAGGTACTCCTTGATGATGTCGTTCTGCACCGTGCCCTGGAGCCTCGCGACATCCGCCCCCTGTTCCTCGGCCACCGCGACATAGAGCGCGAGCAGCCAGGGCGCGGTGGCGTTGATCGTCATCGAGGTATTCATCTGGTCGAGCGGGATCGCGTCGAACAGCATCCGCATGTCGCCCA
>SLPP01000396.1 GCA_007131945.1 Paracoccaceae bacterium
GACCTGTTCAAGGCGCTGAAAATAGAACTGCCAAAGCAGTCAGCCTGACCTGTTGTGTCATTTCTTGAAGCCCAGCTTCAAGGATATCAGAGGCTTGACCCGCCGAAGTGTTAAACCAGGGCTCACGCCCTCCGGTCCAAGACCTCGACCGAGAGGATGGTGGGCAGGTGGCGGGCGATCTCGGACCAGTTGTCGCCCTCGTCGACACTCGCGAAGACCGAGCCGGAATTGGTGCCGAAATAGACCCCGGCGGGCGCGCGCGCGTCGCCGGCCATGGCCTGGCGCAGGACGGTGAAGAAGCAGCCCTGTTGCGGCAGCCCGGCGCGCTGGGGCTGCCAGCTCCGCCCGCCGTCGCGCGAGCGCCAGACGGCCGCCGCGGCGTCGGGCGGGAAGCGGCCGGCCATGTCGCCGTTGAGCGGCAGCACCCAGACCGTGGCCGGGTCGCGCGGGTGGACCTGGATCGGAAAGCCGAAGGTCGAGGGCAGGCCCGGCGTGATGTCGTCCCAGGCCCGCCCGCCGTCGGCCGAGCGCCAGACGCCGTGGTGGTTCTGCTGGTAGAGCAGGTCCTCCGCCCCCGGCGCGCGGCGCAGGTTGTGCACGCAATGGCCGGTCTCGCCGTCCTTCGGCGCCGCGGGATGATCGTGGCCGCTCCCGGCCGCGGCGTTCGAGAGCCGGTTGCGGCGCTCCCAGCTTTCGCCGTCATCCTCGGTGGCGAAGACGCCGGCGGCCGAGATGGCGACCCAGAGCCGGTCGGGCGTCGCCGGGTCGGGGACGATCGAATGCAGCACGAGCCCCGCCGCGCCGGGGTCCCAGCTGTCGGCCGAGGGGTGGTCGGTCAGGCCGGTGAGCTCGGTGAAGCTTTCGCCGCCATCGGCGCTGCGCAAAAGCCGCGCGGGTTTGGTGCCGGCGTGCAGGCGGCCGTGGCTGAGGTCGAGCGACCAGACCCGCTCGATCCGGTCGGAGAAGGGGAGTTCCTCCGGCCGCCAGCCGATCATCGTGGCGAAGTCCGGGTCGCCGGCGGCCCAGTCGTCCATCTGGCCCCTGGAGAGCCGGGTGAGCTGCCAGCTTTCGCCGCCATCGGCCGAGCGCCAGACGCCGGCGCCGAAGAAGTCGTCGCCGCCGCCGGCCCAGATCGTGCCGGTCGCCGGGTCGCCGATCGCGTGGTTGATCGGCCAGCCGTCGCAATGCGGGCCGCGGACCTGCCAGCCGGCGCGGTCGGCGCCGCCGTCGATCAGGAAGGCGCCCTTGGTCGTGCCGATCAGCAGCGTGATGTGTGCTTCCGTCATCTTTCCCTCCCGCGGCCGGTCGTCGGGACGCAAGGTCCCGGCCCGCCGCCTGCGTCGGTCCCCCGGTCCGACGCCGGTTCAGATCGCGCGCAGGAAACCGTGCCAGACCCAGCCGACATGGCCGGCCGGCGTGCGCACCTGCCACCAGCCGCCCGAGATCCCCAGCCGCTCGACCCGCGTACCCTCGGGCAGCGCGCCGACCACCTCGCCGTCGGGGCCGTCGCGGAAGTTAAGCGTCGAGGGCTTCACCCCGCTGACCCTGAAGCGCGGCGGCTTCATCCTGTCGGGCGGTGGCCCGCGATCGGCGCCCAGCGCGTCGAGCGCGGCGGCGATCTCGCGCCGCATCCTGTCGCCGACCGCCTGCGCGCCCAGCGTGCCGGGGTCGAAGGGCAGCGCGGTGATGTCCCACTTGTTGCGCTGGGCGATGCTCAGGTTCGGTTGCACCTCGGCATGGGTGAGGATCGTCTCGTTGGTGACCGGGACGCCGTAGCGCTGCGCCAGGATCGCCACCGCCTGGGTCATCGCCGCCCATTGCGCCTCGGTCAGCGGCGCCGGGCCGGGATCGAAGGGACGCTCGCGGGCGTTGAACATGCCGCACATCGAGACGCCGATGGCGTGCGAATTGGCGTTGAGCGTGTGGTTGGCGCGCGGCTCTCCCGACTTGCGCCGCGCCGGGTCGTTGGCGCTGATCGGGCAGTTGCCGCGCCTCAGCTTGCCGTCGCCCTCGACCAGGACGTGATAGGATTTCAGATCGACGGGGTTGGCCTTGTGGCGGCCGGCCGTCCAGTGGACATGGATGCGGCGCATGTCGGCATCGGGCATCCAGCTTGCCGGGATCGAGACTGCCATGGCTACTCCTCCTGCGCGGGCGGCTGGGGCGAGAATAGCAGAAACCGCCCGTCCTGGCGACGCCGATCCTGGCCCCGGCGCGGCGCGAACGGCGCCGCGGTCCCGGCCCCCTCCGGCTCCCTCCGGCCCCCTTCGGCATCGCTCGCCGCTCGCCCGGCCCCGGCGCGGCGTCAGAGCGCGGCGAAGCGGGTGGCGAGGCGCGCGGCCTCGGAGTCGAGCCCCCAGGGCGGGTTCAGCACGAAAAGGCCCGAGCCGGTCATCCGGTGCCCTTCGCGGGCGGGCGGGAAGCGGACCTCGTGGCGCAGCGCGTCGGGATGCGCCCGGCCGAGGGCGGCGAGCATCGCGCCGTGCCGCGGATCGGCGAGGATCGGGTACCAGAGCACGATCACGCCGACCGGCCATTTGCGCGCCATCGCGGCGAGGAAACCCGGCAGCCGGGCATAATCGGCCGGCAGCTCGTAGCTGGGATCGACCATCATCAGCCCGCGCCGCGGCGTCGGCGGGACCAGCGCCCGGGCCATGGCGAAGCCGTCCTCGTGGCGGACATGCGCGCCGTCGCCCATCAGGTCCGCCAGCGCCGCATGTTCGGCCGGATGCGCCTCGGCCAGGTGGATCCGGTCGTCGGGGCGCAGCAGCGTCGCGGCGATCAGCGGCGAGCCGGGATAGGCAGCGGCTCCGAACCGCGCCCGCGTCGCCGCCAGCGCCTGCGCATAGGGATGCCCGGCGGCGAACCAGCCCTCGGCCCGGGCGATGCCCCGCGCCGCCTCGCCGGTCTTGCGCGCCTCGGGCGCGGCGAGGTCGTAGAGCCCGCGCCCGGCATGGGTCTCGATATAGCTCAGGGGCTTCGGCTTGCGCGCCAGGTAGTCCAGCATCCAGGCGAGAGCCGCGTGCTTGTGGACATCGGCGAGGTTGCCGGCATGGTAGCCATGCTGGTACGAGAGCATCCCCGCCTGTCGCCCGCGTTCAGCCCTTGCGGCGCAGGCGGATGACGACGTCGACGCGCGCGATCTCGCTGCCGGCGGGGGCCTCGGGCAGCTGCTCGATGCGCAGCTGGTCGGCCGGGGCGTCGGTCAGGTGCTGGCTGTCTTCCCAGAAGAAATGCGGATGGTCGTCGGTGCGGGTGTCGAAATAGCTGCGCGTCGCGTCGACCGTGATCTCGGACAGAAGCCCGGCCTCGCAGAAGGCGCGCAGGGTGTTGTAGACGGTGGCGAGCGAGACCTTCTCGCCGCGGTCGAGCGCGGCGGCGTAGAGCCATTCGGCGGTGACGTGCCGGTCTCGGCCGTCGCCGACCAGAAGCGCGGCGAGCGCGAGGCGCTGGCGCGTCGGACGCAGCCCGGCCGCGGACAGCCAGCGCGCGGCGGTGTCCAGCCCTTCGTCCGTGCTTGGCGCGTGATCGAGGCCCATCGGCTTTTAATAAGCGCGAAATTCTCAGGTTTCAATGGCGAAGGCCGCGCCGGAGGGCGGCGGGCCGGGCCGCCGGCGGGCCGAGTCGCCTTGTCAGCCGCAGGGCGCAGGTGCTAGAGGGAGCGGCAAATCCGACCGGAAGGCAGACGAGGGAACGCAGGCGATGGCGCAGTATCCGACCCGGTTCGACAGGGAGGCGCTCTTGGCCTGCGCGCGCGGCGAGCTTTTCGGGCCGGGCAACGCGCAGCTCCCCGAGCCCCCGATGCTGATGATGGACCGGATCACCGACATCTCGGCCGATGGCGGCGAGCATGGCAAGGGCCATGTCGTGGCCGAGTTCGACATCCATCCCGGACTGTGGTTCTTCGAGTGCCACTTTCCGGGCAACCCGATCATGCCCGGCTGTCTCGGGCTCGACGGGCTGTGGCAGCTGACCGGGTTCAACCTCGGCTGGCGCGGCTGGC
>SLPP01000385.1 GCA_007131945.1 Paracoccaceae bacterium
GGCTCGACGTGCTGCTGGCCAACGCCGGGATCGAAGGTGGCGTGAAGTCCATCGTCGATCAGGACGTGGACGTCTTCGACCGGGTGATGGCGGTGAACGTGCGAGGTGTCTGGCTCGGGCTGAAGTACGCCATGCCGGCCCTGGCGCGCCGGGGCGGCGGGTCCGTGGTCATCACCTCCTCCACCGCCGGTATCGGCGGCACACCGGGCTTGTCGCCCGGTGAATGCGGGCCGTGATCTCGCGCGGTCCTCTCGACACGCCCGAGATCCGCGGGGCGATGGAACCGCAGCGGCGACCACGAGAAGTTCCGTCCGCACGCCGATCCGGCGACACGGTGCTCGCATGCGAGCATCGCGCCAAGATACTGATCCATAATGTTGAATCGACGCCGTTAACCGCAGGGAAAGGATTCGCGGCGGCTTTTCAGCGCCGGCGGATCGTGTCGCCGGGTTGCAGCACCGGCGTCAGTTCGACCCGCACGCCACCGATCACCCCGTCCATCCCCCTGCCGGCGATGATCTGCGCCGCGCGCTCGCCGATCTCGCGCCGGCAGGCGTCGATCGTGGCGAGCCGCCTGGGCAGGCCTTCGAGGAATTCGAGCCCGTTGAACCCGGCGAGCCCCAGCGTCTCGGGGATGTCGAGCCCCTTCTCGAGGCACCAGATCAGCCCGCCCGCGCCGATCATGTCGTTCGAGTAGTAGAGGAAGTCGAGATCGGGGACCCTCTTGAGGATCGCCTCGGTCATCTCGCGCCCCTTGGCCAGCGCCGAGCCGCCCTCGTAGAATTCGGTCGCGGCCAGTTCCAGCCCGTGCTCGGCGAGCCCGGCGGTCAGCCCCTCCATGCGTTTGCGCGCGCGGTGGTCGTGCGGCATCTTGGTGCCGAGAAAGCCGATCCGCCGGTAGCCCGCCGCCACGATCGCCTCGGCCATCTGCCGGCCCGCCGCGCGGTGCGAGATGCCGACGACCGAGTCGATCGCCTCGCCGTCGGTGTCCATGATCTCGACCACCGGGATGCCGGCATTCTCCAGCATGGCGCGCGCCGCCGGCGTGTGTTCGAGCCCGGCGAGGATCACCCCCGAGGGCCGCCAGGACAGCATCTCGTAGAGTACCGCCTCCTCGCGCGCGGCGAGGTAGTTGGTGACGCCGAAGACCGGTTGCAGGCCGGTGTCTTCCAGCGCCGCCGAGATCCCGCCCAGCACTTCGGGGAAGACCATGTTGGACAGCGACGGCACGATCACCGCAACCAAGTTCACCCGCTGCGAGGCAAGGCCGCCGGCGATCTTGTTCGGCACGTAGCCGAGCTCTCGCGCGGCGGCGAGCACCTTCTCGCGCGTCGCGGGCGAGACGTCGTCGCGGTTGCGGAGCACCCGGCTCACGGTCATCTCGGAGACGCCGCAGGCCTCCGAGACGTCGCGGAGGGTCAGGGGGCGGCGAATGTCGGGCTTGGTCATGTCGGGTCCGTACTCTCCGGGCGCAGCGCCCGCCCGTTGATTGATACCGCCAACGGCGGGCCTGTCAAAGCCTGTCTGCTTCGTGCCGCAGCCCCGGCACCAGCGGCACCGCCAGCCGCGCCACGATCACCGCGAGGATGATCCGCGCCAGATGGTGGATCGTGACATAGACCGTGCTCATCTGCAGCGAGAGCGCGACCAGCGACATCTCGTTGATGCCACCCGGTGCGAAGGCGAGGATCACGGCGGGCTTGGGCTCGCCCACCGGGCCGCCGATCAGCGCGGCGATGGCCGCGGCCAGCGCCAGGGCGGCGGCGACATAGACCGCGCTGAGCCGCAGCGCGAGCCACAGCAGCCCGCCGCGAAAGCCCGAGAAACGCGCGCCGAGCGAGGTGCCGACGACCCATTGCGTGACCAGGATCGCCCAGTCGGGCGGCGTCGCCTCGGTCAGGCCGGTGACATGCGCCGCGGCGCTGAGGAGGAGCGGCCCGGCCAGCACCGCCGCCGGCATCCGCAGTCGCGCCGCGCCCCACCAGCCGAGGACCGCGCAGCCGAGGAGCACCGAAAAGTCCCACAGACCGATCGGCACGTCCGCGCCGGGTCGCACCAGCCCCGAGCCGCTGCCCACGGCCTGGTCGAAGGCGACGGCGAAGGCGAGCGGGATCAGCACGATGCACAGGATCAGCCGCAGGAACTGCAGCGTGATCAGGAGCGGCATCTGCGCGCCCGACTTCTCGCCCATCTCGAGGGCCTCGATGAAGCCGCCGGGCATGGCGGCGAAGAAGGCGGTGCGCGGCTCGATCCGGCCGAGGCGGCTGTAGACCAGGTAGCCCAGCGCATGCGCCAACGGCACGAAGGCGAGAAGGGCGACGAGCGAGAGCCACCAGCGCGCCGCCTGCTCGGCGAAGTCGGGCGGGAAGGTGGCGCCGATGGCGATGCCGATGACCGGCACCAGCAGGTAGCGCCAGCCCTGCGGCACCGCGACCGGCTGGCCGAGGATCCTCACCCCCGCCGCCGCCACCACCGCCACGGTGACCAGCGAGCCGATCAGCATGCCGAGCGGCAGGCCGGCCAGCATCGCGACGATGCCGCCCGCCGCGCCCAGCGCGTAGGTCGCCGCGATCCCGCGCGGGGCGAGGCCGCCGGTCAGGCGCTGCGCCAGGCCCGGCTCGCTCACATCTGCCCGCCCGCGATCTCGATGCACTGGCCGTTGACGCTTTCCGATCCCGGCAGGCAGAGCCAGAGCGCGGCGGCGGCAACCTCCTCGGGGGCGATCAGGCGCTTGTGGCGGTTGGTCCTGACCATCATCGCATGCGCGTCCTCTTGGCTGATCCCGGCGCGGGCGGCGATCGCTTCGGTGTTGCGGGCGACGATCTCGGTCTCGACATAGCCCGGGCAGAGGGCGTTGAAGGTGAGCCCCGTGCCGAGATGGTCCTCGCTGAGGCCCCGCATCAGCCCGATCATGCCGTGTTTCGACGCGGTATAGGCGGGCGCCCCCTTGAGCCCCTTCAGCCCGGCGATCGAGGAGACGAAGAGCGCCCGCCCCCAGCCTTCGGCCCGCATCGCCGGCAGGCAGGCCTGCACGGTCAGCATCGCGCCGTCGAGGTTGATCGCCATCATCCGCCGCCAGAAGGCGAGGTCCATCTTGGTCAGCGACTTGCCCTCGGCGATGCCGGCATTGGCCACGCAGATCGTGACCGGGCCGCGCGCGCGGGTGGCGGCGGCGCAGCCCGCAGTGACGCTCTCGGGCTCGGCCACGTCCATCGCCAGCGGGTGCAGGCCGGGCGTCTGCGCGGCGGCTTCCTCGAGCACCTCGGCGCGGCGGCCGGTGATCGTGACCTGCGCGCCCTTTCCGGCCAGCGCCCGCGCGATGGCGAGCCCGATCCCCGTGCCGCCGCCGGTGACCAGCGCGTGCCGCCCGGCGAGTTCCTGTCCGCTCATCCCCGTCCTCCGCTGCAGAGACCGGCGCGAGACTAGACCGGCCCGCCGGGCTTGCCCAGCCCTCGGGCGGCTTGACGCGGCGGGCGGCCGGGTGTCTGTCTGGAACCGGGGAGAGGGAGGATGCGATGCGCGCTGCGGTTCTGCGTGAATACAACGCCGATCTGAGCCTCGAGGCGGTGCCGGACCCGCAATGCGAGGCCGACGGGGTGGTGCTGAAGGTGCTCGCCTGCGGCATCTGCCGGTCGGACTGGCACGGCTGGGTGGGCGAGCATCCGCGGGTGAAGCCGGGCCAGGTCCTCGGCCACGAATACTGCGGCGAGGTGGTCGAGGCGGGGCCGGCCTCGGGCTGGGCGGTGGGCGAGACGCTGGTCGCGCCCTTCATCCTCGCCTGCGGGTCCTGCCCGATGTGCCGCGCGGGGGCGTCGAACAACTGCACCGACCAGCGCCTGCCGGGTTTCGTCGAGCCCGGCGCCTATGCCGAATACGTCGCGGTGCCGCGCGCCCACAACCTCGTCCGCCTGCCCGGGGGGCTCGCGCCGGTGACCGCGGCGGGGCTCGGCTGCCGGGTGACGACGGCCTGGCACGCGCTCACCGA
>SLPP01000181.1 GCA_007131945.1 Paracoccaceae bacterium
AACCGCGACCGATCGGGCAGCTCTGCAAGCTCCTGCACTCCATGCCATCAGCGACCGCCAAGCAGCCGCTCGCGCCCATGACCTGAGCCATCGGCAGCGCCGATCGGAGTTCTTCAACAGCCCCCAGCAGGCAGTCTTGACGTGGCCGACTCCGCCCAGCTAGGAAGCAGAGGTCGGGTCCACAATTTGGTTACGGAAAGTCCACAGCCGAGAAGGCGGTCTTCCGCAGGGCGTCGAAAAGGAAAACGTTTTTCTGGTCTGGAATTGGCTTCGCCCGCCTTTCTGGTGCGCCAATTCTCCCTTCCGCTCGGCGGCCACCTGGCATAGTCTCGACCTGTTTCGATGGGGGATTCATGATTGTCGTTCAAGGCGTTGCCGGCCGGAAGGTCGGGGTGCTGGGGCTTGGCCGGTCGGGGCTGGCGACGGTTGCGGCGCTCGCTGCCGGGGGCGCCGAGGTCTGCGCCTGGGACGACAGCGCCGAGGCGCGCGCACGGGCCGAGGCCGAAGGGCTGACGCCGGTCGATCCGTCGCGCCACGGGCTGCTCGAAAGTCTCGCGGCGCTGATCGTCTCGCCCGGCATCCCGCATCTCTATCCCGCGCCGCATCCCCTCATCGCCGCCGCTTGCGCCGCCGGCGTGCCGGTCGACAACGATATCGGGCTCTTCTTCCGCTCGCTCGGGCGCGACGACTGGGCGGCGATGGAAGCGCCGCCGCGGGTTGTCGCGGTCACCGGCTCGAACGGCAAGTCGACGGTCACGGCGCTGATCGCGCATGCCCTGCGCGCGGCCGGAAGGCCGGTGCAGATGGCGGGCAATATCGGCACCGGCGTCCTCTCCATCGAGCCGCCGGGTGAGGGCGCGGTCGTGGTTCTGGAGCTTTCCAGCTACCAGACCGAACTCGCTCGCGCGCTAACCCCCGACATCGCGATCTTTACTAACCTTTCGCCCGACCATCTCGATCGCCACGGCGGCATCGGAGGCTATTTCGCCGCCAAGCGCCGGCTCTTCGCCGAGGGCGGGCCCGACCGGGCGGTGATCGGCGTCGACGAGCCCGAGGGCCGCTACCTGGCCATGCAGCTCGCCGAGGCGCCCGAGGACATGCGGGTGATCCGTGTCTCTTCGGGCCAGAAGCCGGGCGGGCGCGGCTGGGCGGTCTTCGCCCGCAAGGGGTTCCTCGCCGAATGGCGGGGCGGGCGACAGGTGGCGGCGATCGACCTGCGCGCCATGCCCGGCCTGCCCGGTGCGCACAACCACCAGAACGCCTGCGCCGCCTACGCCGCCTTGCGCGCGCTCGGCCTTGGCCCGCGGCAGATCGAGCCGGGACTTGCCAGCTTCACCGGCCTGCCGCATCGCAGCCAGCTCGTGGCCGAGATCGGCGGAGTGCGCTTCGTCAACGATTCGAAGGCGACCAATGCCGAGAGTGCGGCGAAGGCGCTGCAGGCCTTTCCGCGCATCCGCTGGATTGCCGGCGGACTGGGCAAGGAGGGTGGGATCGCGTCCCTGGTCCCGTATCTGGGCAGCGTCGCCAAGGCCTATCTCATCGGCCATTCGGCGCGCGGCTTCGCGCTGCAGCTTGGCGCGACGCCGCACGAGATCTGCGAGACGATGGATCTCGCTGTCGCCCGCGCCGCACAAGAGGCCGAGGCGGGCGAGGTGGTGCTGCTCGCTCCGGCCGCCGCGAGCTTCGACCAGTATCCGGATTTCGAGAAGCGCGGCGAGGATTTCATGGCCTGCGTCGCGGCGCTGCAGCGGCGATGAGTGCGCCGGCGCAGACCCTCGGCGGCGACACGCCGCGCGGCTTCGTCTTCGCACTGACGGCCTATCTTCTCTGGGGCTTCCTGCCGCTCTACCTGAAGCTCGTCGAGCATGTCGCCACGCTCGAGGTGCTGGCGCATCGGGTCGTCTGGTCGCTGCCCATCGCGCTGGCCGTGCTGGTGGCGCTGGGTCGGACCGACAGCCTGAGCGTGGCCATCCGGACGCCGCGGATGCTTGGCATGGCCTGCCTGACGGCGGCGCTGATCTCGGTCAACTGGGGGGTCTATGTCTGGGCGATCCAGACCGAGCAGGCGCTGGAGGCGGCGCTGGGCTACTATATCAACCCGCTGTTCAGCATCTTCCTCGGCGCGGTGCTCCTGGGCGAGCGGCTGAGCCCGCGGCAATGGGCGGCGGTGGCGCTCGCCGCCTGCGCGGTCGCCGTGCTCACCGTCGAGGCCGGGCGGTTGCCGCTGGCGGCGCTGACGCTGACCGTGAGCTGGGGCTTCTACGCCTATTTCAAGCGCTCGCTGCCGGTCGGCCCGAACCAGGGCTTCACGCTCGAGATCCTGCTCCTGCTGCCCGTGGCGCTGGGATACCTCGTCTGGTTGCAGGGGCAGGGGGGGCTGCACCTGACCCAGGGCGGCATGCGCGACGCGCTCCTGCTCTTGGGCTGCGGGGTGATCACGGCGGTGCCCCTGATGATCTACGCCAACGGCGCCAAGCTGCTGACACTATCGACCATCGCCATCATGCAGTACATCGCGCCGACGATGATCTTCCTGATCGCGGTCTTCGTCTTTGCCGAACCCTTCGGCACCGCCCGCGCGATCGCCTTCCCGATGATCTGGGCCGCGCTCGTGCTCTACACGTCCGAGATCGTCGGCCGCCGGCTGCGGCGCCCGGCGCGGTAGGACCACCCGGACGCCCGCGGATCTCAGGCCAGCATGACCAGCGGGTTCTCGAGGTTCTCGATGATCGCCGCCAGGAACTCGGCCCCCAGCGCGCCGTCGATGACCCGGTGATCGACCGAGAGGGTCATGGACATCACCGTTGCCGTTGTCAGTTCCCCATCAGCGCCGACGACCGGCTGCCGGATGCCCGCGCCCACCGCCAGGATCGAGCCGTGCGGCGGGTTGATGACCGCGTCGAAATCCTCGATCCCGAACATGCCGAGATTCGAGATCGCGAAGCTGCCGCCGACATATTCGTGCGGCGCCAGCTTGCGGTTGCGGGCGCGGGTGGCGAGGTCCTTCATCTCGGCGGAAAGCGCCGAGAGCGATTTCAGATGCGCGTCCCTGATCACCGGCGTGAAGAGCCCGCCATCGACCGCGACCGCGACGGCCACGTCCGAGGGACCGAGCCGCAGGATCCGGTCGCCGGCCCAGACGGCATTGGCGTCGGGCACCTTCTGCAGCGCCTGCGCGCAGGCCTTGATGATGAAGTCGTTGACCGAGAGCTTGACCCCGCGCGGCTCCAGTTGCGTGTTGAGTTGGCCGCGGAATTTCATCAGCGCGTCGAGCTTCACCGAGCGGCGCAGGTAGAAATGCGGGATCGTCTGCTTGGCCTCGGTCAGCCGCGCGGCGACGGTCTTGCGCATCCCGTCGAGCTTGACCTCCTCGTACGCGCGCCCCTCGAACATCTTTGCTACCAGGTCGGCCGACGGCCCGGCCGGCATCGCGGCCCTGGCAGGAGCCGGCGCGGCCTCGGCCGGCTTCTCGGCGGCCGGCTGCGCGGCCTTCGGCGCGGCGACCGCCGCCTCGACATCGGCCTTGACGACCCGCCCGTGCGGGCCGGAGCCGCTGATCTGCGCCAGATCGAGCGCCTTCTCGGCGGCGATCCGCCGGGCGAGCGGCGAGGCGAAGATGCGCTCGCCATCTGCGCTGGGGGCGGGCGGGGCCTTGCTCTCGGCCTTCGCGGGGGCGGGCTTCTCGGAGGCCCCTTTCGGGGCCGCCTCGGCGCCCGCGTCGGCCCTGGGGGCCTCCGGTTTCGCCTTGTCGATGGCGTCGGCGCTTTCGCCTTCCTCGAGCAGGACCGCGATCGGGGTGTTCACCTTGACCCCCTCGCTGCCTTCCTCGACGAGGATCTTGCCGAGCGTGCCCTCGTCGACCGCCTCGAATTCCATCGTCGCCTTGTCGGTCTCGATCTCGGCGATGATCTGGCCGGAGGTGATCTCGTCGCCCTCCTTGACCAGCCATTTCGCCAGCGTGCCTTCCTCCATCGTCGG
>SLPP01000278.1 GCA_007131945.1 Paracoccaceae bacterium
CCCGCCTCGGTCACGATAAGCGCGCCTGCGGCGATGTCCCAGTCCCAGGCGTCGCGCAGGGTGACCATCGCGTCGAAGCGCCCCTCGCCGATGAGCGCCAGCCGCCAGGCCAGCGAGGGGCGGAAATGGCGTTCGAGCGCCGGCAGGCCGCCGGGCCAGAGGCGCGGCTCCAGCATCGGGCGGGCGGCGAGGACGCGGGCGCCGGTCAGCACGCCGCGCGGCGAGACGGTGAGCGGCCGGTCGCCGAGCCAGGCGCCGCGGCCGGCGATGGCGCGGTAGGTCAGGCCGAGGAGCGGCAGGTGCACCACCGCCGCCACCGGCCGGCCGGCGACGACGACGGCGAGCGCGTGGGCGAAGCTCTTCTGCCCCTCGAGGAAGGCGCGGGTGCCGTCGATCGGGTCGATGACGAAGGTCGCCGCGGCCGAGAGCCGCGCCGGATCGGAAAGCGAGTCGCTTTCCTCGGAGAGCCAGCCATAGCCGGGCCGCGCGGCGCCGAGGACGGCGTGGAGCCAGGCGTTGACCTCGATATCCGCCGCCGTCACCGGGCCCTGGCCGCCGCCCTTGTCCCATTGCCGGACGCTCGTGCCGAAATGCCGCCGGGCGATCTCGCCGGCGCCCTCGGCGGCCTCGGTCAGGAGCGCCAGGTCCGCCGCCGGGTCGCGCGGCGCGGGGTCAGGCGCCGGCAATCGTCAGCCCCTCGACGAGAAGCGAGGGCACCACGGTCGAGAGGTGCCGCCGGGCGTCGTTCGCCGGCGTCAGCCGCGTCAGCATCTCGCGCAGGTTGCCGGCGATGGTGCATTCGTTGACCGGGTGGCGGATCTCGCCGCCTTCGACCCAGAAGCCGGCGGCGCCGCGCGAATAGTCGCCGGTCGTCGGGTTGATCGTCGCGCCGATGAGCGAGGTGACGAGAAGCCCGGTGCCCATCTCGCGGATCAGCTCGTCGCGGCCGCGATCGCCCTGCGTCAGTTCCAGGTTCGACAGGCCGGGCGAGGGGGGCGCGGCGGGGCCGCGGGTGGCGTTCGCGGTGCTTTCGAGCCCGAGCTTGCGGGCGGTGGCGAGATCGAGCACCCAGCCCTGCAGCACCCCGTCGCGGACGAGATGCCGGGGCGCGGTCGCCAGCCCCTCGGCATCGAACGGCCTTGTGCCCGAGATCCGCGGGCGCAGCGGATCCTCGACGAGGTCGAGCCCGGCGGGCAGCACGGGCGTTCCCAGCGCGTCGCGCAGCCAGCTCGCCCCGCGGGCGATGGCGGTGCCGTTGATCGCCGAGGCCAGATGCCCGACGAGCGAGCCGGCGACGCGCTCGTCGTAGAGCACCGGGAAGGCGCCCGAGCGCGGCTTGCGGGCGCCGGCGCGGGCGATGGCGCGCTCGCCGGCCTCGCGGCCGATCGCCTCGGGCGTCGGCAGGTCGGCGGCGAAGACGCGCGATTCGCTCGACCAGTCGCGCTCCATCCCGGTGCCGTCGCCGGTGATCGCGACGCAGGAGATCGAGCGCGCGCTGCGCCGGTAGCCGCCGGCGAACCCGTTGGTCGCGGCAAGCCAGATGTCGCGCCGGCCGTAACCCGCCGAGGCCTGGTCGATCCGGCTGATGCCCTGCACGGCGAGCGCCGCGGCCTCGGCGCGGCGGGCCTCGTCGAGGAGCGCCTCGGGCGCGGGTTCGGCGGCGGGGTCGAAAAGCTCCAGCCCCTCGGCATCGCGACGCGCGCCGAGCTGCGCCGGGTCGGCGAGGCCGGCCCAGGGATCCTCGGGCGCCTCGCGGGCCATGGCGACGGCGCGCTCGGCCATCCGCGCCAGCGTGTCCGGCCGCGCATCCGAGGCCGAGACGCAGGCCTGGCGCCCGCCGATCAGCACGCGCAGGCCCAGGTCGAGCCCCTCGGCCCGGTCGGCCTGTTCAAGCTCGCCGCCGCGCACATCGACCGAGACCGAGGTGCCGGTGATGACGATGGCATCGGCGGCCTCGGCCCCGGCGCGGCGGGCCGCGTCGAGAAGCGCGGCGGCAAGATCGGCGGGACTCGGATCGGACATGCGGAAAATCCCTGCGGCTTTCCCGCCCAGATAGACCGGCGAGGGCGCAATGAAAAGCGCCGCTCCCCGGGCCAGGGCACCGGCAGGTCCGGCCGAGCAGCCGGACGGGTCACTGCCAGCGGAAGCCCTGCCCGTCCCAGCGCAGCGCCGTGGGTCGTCCGCCATGGCCGAACATGCGGATCGTCGGCGGCGCGCCATCCTCCACCGACACGCCCATGCCCAGCTTGTCGTCGGCCGCCAGCTCGAGCAGGGCGCCGCGGCGGACATAGAGCATGACCGAGCAGACCTGGATGCCGCAATAGAGGCTCCGCCCACCGCCGCTGCAGCGGATCCCCTCGTGGCTGATGATCAGATCCGCCCGTCCATCGCCGGTCAGATCCCGCTCGATCACCGCGGCCGGGTCGATGGTTCCGCCGCGCCCCTCGCAGGCTTGCCCGATCTGCTGGTCGATCAGGTATCGCGCGGCGTTGGAGAGGGCTTCGGCCGGCGCTGCGGCAAGCACGAAGACGGCGAGAAGCAGGAGCAGGGTGCGCATCGGTTTCATCCTTTCTGTCGCCCGCAGGCGTCACAGCCGGATGATCCCTGCCTTCGGCTGCATTACACCATCCGGGTGCTGCGGCTGTCAAACCTGTCGCACGGGGCGCGGCTTCGCTGCCAATTGCGATCCCCCGCCGGGAGCGCGCTGCGCCGGGATCCCGGGCGCCGCGGGGTTGCGAGAGGCCCCGGTCAGCCGGCGGTCAGCATGTAGCCCTCGCCGCGCACGGTCTGCAGGTAGCGCGGGCGCTTCGGGTCGGGCTCGATCTTGCGGCGCAGGCGGGTGATCTGCACGTCGACCGCGCGTTCCTGCGCCTGATCGGCGCCCGCCCGGTCGCGGCCCAGCTGGTCGACCAGCGCCTCGCGGCTGATCACCTCGCCCGGCCGGGCGGCGAAGATGCGCATCAGCGCGGCCTCGGTCTGCGTCAGCCGGACCGGGGTCGTGCCGTCGCGCAGCTCACCCGTCTCGGGCTCGTAGCGCATCCGGCCCAGCATCAGGACGGCGGGACCCGGCGCGGCCTGCTGCGGCGCGCGGCGCAGGATGGCGTTGATCCGCAGGACCAGCTCGCGCGGCTCGAAGGGCTTGGCGATGTAGTCGTCGGCGCCGGCCTCGAGACCTTCGATCCGGTCGCCGGTCTCGCCACGGGCGGTGAGCAGGATCACCGGCGTCTCGGACTGCGTGCGCAGCCAGCGCGTCAGGCTCACGCCGTCCTCACCGGGCATCATCACGTCGAAGACGACGAGGTCGAAGGAAAGCCCCGCCAGGAGCCGCCGCGCCTGCGCCGCGTCGCGCGCGGCGGTGACCAGGTAGCCCTGCCGGATCAGGTATTTCTGCAGGAGCGCGCGGATGCGTTCGTCGTCGTCGACGATCAGGAGATGCGCCTCGGGCGCGGCGGGGGCGTCGGCGCTCATGGTTTCGATTCCTTCAGCGCCAGGTATTGCTGGCGGCTGGCGTCGTCCATCATCGCCTCGAGCACCTTGCGGAAGCCGGCGACCGCCTCGGGCCCGGCGGCGCGGTAGGCGGCGCGCATCCGCGCCCGCTGCGCCTCGGAGAGCTGCCGCTCCAGCGCCGCGCCCTTCTCGGTCAGGTAGAGATGCCGCTCGCGCCGGTCGCGCTGGCCGATACGGGACTCCACGAGCCCGTCCTCGATCAGCGTGCGCAGGACGCGGTTGAGCGACTGCTTGGTGACGCCGAGGACCGCAATGAGGTTGTTGACCGTCGTGCCATGCGCGCGGTTGATGAAATGCAGCGCCCGGTGATGCGCGCGGCCATAGGACATCTCGGCGAGGATCCGGTCCGGGTCGGCGGTGAAGCCGCGATAGGCGAAGAACATCGCCTCGATTCCCTTGCGCAGCTGCTCGTCGGTGAGAAACAGCAGATTCTCGCCCGTCG